>NZ_JBGVBR010000183.1:0-23430 GCF_045225735.1 Succinimonas sp.
ATCGTAATCGGTCTCCGAAATGAATATCACAACGCCTGATTTTTTCAGGCACAACAGGGATGAGTATAAAAATTGCGAAAAAAAAAATAATGGACAGGATCACGACTTCTCATGGACGGAGGAGAATTTTCGCATAAATTTGAACACAGTCGCATAACTATGCAAACTGTGATGTAACAGATGTAACAATGCGTAAAACAAAGACTGACTTGCTGTAATTTAATTTCACAAAGCTGCAAAATGCTTATTTCAAAAGCTTCCGCCTGGAAATCCACGGAGAATACAGAAACCGGGAAACTGAGATCAGACGATGTGAATACGGAGTGTCAACCCCTCTTAGGAATTCACCGCCGCATTCACAGAAAAGAAGCCGGGCTGATAAGACACCAAGGGTTGCGCTTCGAAAGAAATCGTTTGGGGGAGAGACTTTCTGAAATACGGTTCCCAGGACATTCCGGGAGGCGGAGACTCCCCTCTTCCCGGAAAACAGCCCCGGACTCCGCCGGGACGTTTCCTGAAGACTGGAAACCTGTTAGAAGGAATATATAAGGCCGATTTCGTAGCGGCTATGCTGCTTGGTTTCCGGCTGGGGATAGTCCAGTCGGCCCAGGCCCAGCTCGCCCTCACCGTAAAGCTTAAGAGAGGGATTGAAATCGTAGGACACCTGACCTGCCAGGTAGGAGTTTTCCGCGCGGTCAAAGTGATAGCCCTCGTAGCCGAAGCCCAGCATAAAGCCCAGGCCGCATTCAAAGGCGTAGCCCCCCACGGCTTCCCAGCCGGTGGAATGATGCTTTTCGGACTTGAACTTTTCCCGGGAATACTGCACTGCGGTATAAAGGCCGTCCCCTAAATGCCCGTAGGAAAACGCCACCCCGAAATCGTGCCGGTCTCCGGACACGCTGTGTTCGTTGTCGTACCAGTCGTAGCTGATGCCGAAGGCGAGACCGTCCAGAAGACCGTCTGTCCAGTTGTAGGTACCCGCCGCGGCAAAGCCCAGATTCACATCCAGATCCTGCCAGACCTGCCGGTCATGATCAAAATACCGCCCCATGCCGCGATTGGGAGTCTGCAGCGAAGCCGACAGGGTATAACCTCCCACGGCCAGGGCGTACATCACCTGCCCTTCCTGGCGTTCCCCCAGCATGGGATAGTTCTGCCCGTGAAAGCCCGCATCCTCAAAAACATCGGTAAAGCCGGCGGCCAGATACCGGGCGGATTCACCCTGCCCGAACACCAGAGTGCCGTACTGACTGAAATCAAAGCCGGTATAGGCATAGCGGGTATTCCACTTGCCGTTCTGGGAGGTTGCCGAAGCCACCTCCCATTCGCCGAAAGCCACCGCCTTCACTCCGGAAACGATTTTGGAGGAAGCGGCCACGCCCAGGCGGGTTCTGCCCTCGATGCCGCCCTTGCGTTCATTCCGGGAGGTTTTGTTCATATAACGGGCTTCCACCCGGCCGAATACGGAAAGGTCTGTGCCGTCTTCGTTATGATATACCTGCGCGGCAAAGGCTGCCTCAGGAACGGCTGCGGCAAGGACGGCAGCGCTGGCGGCAGCTATGCCGAAAACCGCGCTGAAAGCAGAGCGATACGCCGGAGTAAAAATCTTCATTTAAGAGCCCTGTTATTCTGTTAATGGCTGTTACCGGCGCAGATTTTAACATAGTTTTAACCCGGACAAGTCAAAAAAACTCCTGAAAGCATTACCTGAAACCGTTATCAGAAAAGCCCTCGCGGGGTGTCATGCTTCCGGATTGAAAGCGGTCAGAAGCGAGATTAAAGAGCGGAACCTTCCGGCAAATCCGCAAAAATGCCGGGGGACTGACAGAATTCGCCGGAAAAATCCCCGGAAAGGGTGACGCCCCGCCCTCCCGGTACTACAATAGCCCCATTCCTGAAACAGTCAGGATAATAACCAAGGAGAATGCAAATGGGACTGATATCATTCGTAAAGGGCGTTGGCGAAAGACTTTTCAGCGGCAAAAAGCCGGAAAGCCAGGCTGCCGACCTGAAGGAAAACATGGATGCTCTGGGACTGGAAACCGGAGATCTCACCGTGGAGCTTGACGGCGAAAAGGCCGTGCTCAAGGGCAATGTCAAGGATCAGGAGACTCTGGAAAAGGCCGCTCTCGCAGTCGGAAACCAGGTGGGAGTCGCCGAGGTGGATACCGGAGCCGTCACCGTGGCTGCCGGAGCCGACGAATCCGTGTTCTACACCGTAGTGAAGGGGGACACCCTGTGGAAGATCGCCGAAAGCCACTACGGCAAGGGGAACGGCAGCAAGTACACCGCCATCTTTGAAGCCAATAAGCCCATGCTGAAGGATCCGGACAAGATCTATCCGGGCCAGACGCTGAGAATCCCGAAGCAGGATTAATACCGGGCCTCAGGCGGATTTAGCGGCCCTGCGACGGCACTCGTCAGAAGAGGCTGAGGCAAGGAGCAACACGCAACACCCCGCCTGAAAAGAAAGCAGCAAAGAAACGGAAAGGAGGAGCAGAGGCTCCTCCTTTAATATTTCGGCCGGAATCAATGACCGGGCTTCCGTTAGCCGGCAACATGTCTCCCGGCCCCCGCACCCGGGAAGCCCGCTCAGGCGGGCCCGGGGAAGGGCTCAGCACCCCTTAGAATAAATATGGTAGGTAGGTGTCTTGTTGTTATATTTGTCAGCGCTGCAATAGAGGAAAAAGCACTTGGTATCGTCCTTGTTACCATGCTCGGAAATGGCGGTATAGGAAATCCCCTTGGGGATGATGGCCTGACAGCGATTGCTCTCGCCGCTGTGCCATTTATCATTTTTGCCGTACTTATAGAGACACTGACAGTAGTCGGTTTCGCAAATCTTCTTCTTATTGGCCTCGTCTGAGCAGGATACGTTATAGGACACCGAAACCTTTTCTCCCGGTTTGTCGGAAATAGCGGCGGTTTTCTCCTCGTTCATATTGGTGCTGATAATGCGGGAAATGTCATTGCGGTCAATATAGCCGTTCTTGGTTCTGACCCAGAGGTTATCCACCTTGATGCAGTTATTCACAGTTCCGTCGCAGTTGCCGTTATAGCTGCCGCCGTTATTATCATAGTTTTCAATGCCGGTGATGAGAGCCTTGGAATGAATCATGATATTGCCGCTTTTGGCCGCCGCCGAAAACCCCTGCAGCGTGGCAATGCGGGCATCGCTCTGAATGCTCATAAACCGCGGCGCCGCGGAGGCGGCCAGAATGCCCAGAATCACAATGACCACCACCAGCTCTATCAGGGTAAAGCCGGCTTGAACGCGGTTATGGCGCAGCGAAACTGAATTATGAAATGTGCTTCCGATCATAATGGGTTCCTTCGTAACAAATCCGCCCTGAGGCTTAGCCATCTCCTTCCTGAATATCCTCTGTATTAAAAGCTCCCGCCGTCATTATTCCTGAAAACTTCCGCCGTTATCAGCAGCCCTTGGTTTCGATCTTATAGACGGGAACCCTTCCGGTAATCGCTTCCGCCGTGGTGTACTTGAAATAGCAGTTGCCGTCCTTGTAGGGCATGCCCCGGGGAATAAAGAACTGCGAATCTTTGCGTTTGTCTCCGCTCCCTTCCTGATGGCGGCACTGGCAGAAATCATGATCCTGACAGACCTCACCGAGCTGGTAGGAGGAGCACATGTAATTAATGCTGTGTTTATTGGCTGTGCCGCAGCCGCCGTCGGCAACATTTGGTCTCTTGCCGTTTCCGCATCTGTCGGGAATTACCAGAGTCTTTCCGTCTTCATTGGTGATTTGCACAGTCTTGCGGCCTTCGATATCAGCGTCCAGGGCAAAAACCACGGAATTGCGATCCAGATAGGCCAGCTTGAAGTACACCGAAACACCATCGATTTCCACACAGTTTTTAGTTTTTTTATTGCACTCAGCATTCCATTTTGTGCCGGAGCCTACTTCGGTATAATCCACGCTGGTTCCCAGGATCATGGCTTTGCCGTAGACCATGGAATTGGCGCTTTTGACGGTGCCCATAAGCGCCTTCAGGGAAGCCGCCCGGGCATCAGCCTGAAAGCTCATGAACTTCGGCGCGGCGGAAGCGGCCAAAATTCCCAGAATCACAATGACCACCACCAGCTCAATCAGGGTAAAGCCGGCCTGAGAGCGGCGCTGAGTCAGCGAAACTGAATTATGAGATATGCTTCCGATCATAAAGGGTTCCTGTGATAAATCCGCTAGTCTTAGCCGTTTTCCTTCCCGAAATATCCGCTTATCTAAAATCTCCCGCGGGCATTCTACTTAAAAATCACGCAAAACGGGAGAGAGAATCCCGAAGTTTCCCGGATCTCCGCCTCCGTTTCCCGAAATCGTGATCTCTCCTGCCTCCTTAGCGGCAGTTTCCTGAAAATCTTAACTTAAGGCTCCCTCTCAAAACGCAAAACTGCGGACGGGATCCGAAAACTGCCTTTCCCTGCCGCAAAAACTGCCCGGGATCCCAGCCGCCGAAACGGAGAAGGGAATAAAAAAACAGCCCGGATCGCATGATTCGGGCCGTTCTCATGTCCGGAGATCCCGTTACCGGGAACCGGATCTCTTAGTAGTTGTACTGCAGGTGGAAAGCAACCTTGTCATCGGATCTCTCGTGGGTGGAGCCGATCTTCTTGCCGGTGGCGGCATCAACGGTATCAATGTCGCCCACGCCGATCTCAGCTTCCACATAAGCGCGGAAGTTCGGATTGAACTTGTAGGAAAGCTCGCCGGCGAAATTGCTTACCAGTCTGGCGCTGTCCTGATTCTTCTGGTTGTACAGAAGCAGGAACTGCACGCCGGAATCCCAGGTATAGCCGGCAGCCAGTTCGAAGCCGTTCACATTCTTCTTGTGCTCATAGTCGGTGAACTGATAGAGACCTGCTGCATAGAAGCCGGCAGTGAGATCGCCGCCGGTAAGGGATACGGTGATGGCGTTCTTGTCGTCATACTTTGCCGGAGCGGTATTGGAAACGCGGTAGTAGTCATAGGCCAGATTCAGTCCTACCGGGAAGTACTCGCCGTATTCATAGCCGCCGGCTACGGAAACGCCGGTATCTACATTGTCAAGGCCGGCGGTCTGATAGGAAAGACCCAGCTTCAGAGCCTGATTGTTAAAGGACTTCTTGTAGCGATAGTCCACGAGGCCTTCCTGACGGGCCTTGGCAGCGAACTCGTAGGAGGTGGTGGCCTTGGCGCCCCAGTCAATGAGGATGTCAGTGGCGGAAAGAGCGATAACGGCGGCCGGCTGGTTCTGACCGAAGGTCAGCTGGCCGTAATCGTCGGTCTTGAAGCCCACATAGGCAAAACGGGTATTCCACTGACCGTTGTGAGAGGTCTCGGCGCCGATCTGCCACTCGCCGAAGCCCAGAGCCTTAACGCCGTCGGTAATGGCGGACTCGGCAGCCACTCTGAAACGGGCAGTGCCCACCAGCTCAACCTTCTTGTCGGTAGCTCTTTCGGAGAGAGCCACGCTGTTAATGGCAGCGTCCAGACGGCCGCCTAACTGCAGCTTGGCGGACTCGGACTGATAAACAACGGCAGCGTTGGCAGAACCGGCTAAAAGAGCACCGGCTGCGGCTGCAAGCGCAATCTTCTTAAACATAACAACAGTTTCCTTCATAATAATTAATTTTTTGTAATGGCAATGCGGTTTCTGTTCCGGAATCTTTTTCGGGACTGAAGCCCTTTTTGCCTTCTCAGGCTAAGCTATGCGTTCCGGTCTGACCGCCTGTTTTTTTTATTCTTAAAGGAATCAGCCCTGAAATTGAGTCCGAGGCGTCATCCACTGTGCATTATAGTATGACAAAGTGACGCTGTAAATATACCTTTTACGCTTATTGACCAAATTTAATACAATTTATTACTGAAAACCGTTTCATATAAAGTACTTGAAAATATTTTCAAACAAAAGCCGCCCGCCCCTCAGGCTTCCGCAGGCAAAGCCTGCGGGCGAAAAAAAGAGGAGCCCCGCTCCCCTTTTCATTTGCTCTCTCAGCTTTGCAGATCAGGCATCCTGTTTATCCTTGCTCCCGCTGTCAGGCTGATCATTCTCCGGAATAGCCTGTATCAGAGAAAGCCAGGGCTTAAACTCCTGCTCCTTCACTGCTGCCACAATGCCCATGATGACATTCACGTAAAAATGAATGAGACCCGCCGTGGCAATAAACGCCCCCAGGATGAAGATGGGAATTCCGATAATAAAAATGGTCAGGAGTCCCCCGACAAAACAGAGGAAGCCGCCGATAAGCCAGGCGAGCACCCAGAGAATATAGAGATTGAGAAGCTTTTTGGTGACGCCGTGAATCAGGGGATGGTTTTCGCAGGCAAAATACATCACGATGCCGGCGATGGCGCCGCACACCGGAAACACCCCGTGGGCCACCCACAGCACCAGAAGAGCTTCATAAGGCTTCGTCGTCAGGCTGCTGTCAAGGCGGCTTTTTATTTCCCCGCTCCATTTTTTAACCGAACTCTCTTCTGCCGCTCCGGAATAACCGGTATTTGCATTTGCGTTTGCGCTGCTGTCATTGTTTTCGTTATTACTGTTATAGTTATTGCCGCTGTTGCTGCCGGTATTGTTGTCCATGCTGTCTGCCTCTTTATTTGTCTTCGCTGCGGTACCGCCGCGCCCCGGGAAAAACGTGACTTATCCCCTTCCGGAGCATACTATAGCCCATGCCGCTCTTTCTGAAAACACCCCGCCTGCAATAAAAAGCCTCCGGGTTCAAGTCCTCCGGATTGCAGGTAATTCCGGTTTTGCCCTAAGGCTCCCGGCGCCGGGATTCGGCGGTCTCCCTGTTCAGATTGAGATCCGGAAGACTGAGGGAGCATTCCTCCCGGGACCGATAGCGGGAAACATCAGCGGCAAAGCGCGGGAACGCCTTCTTCCGCCTGGATGCGGAAACCCCGATAAGGCGGATCGCAAAAGCGCATGCAAAGGCGCACGCCAAAGCCGTCAGGAAGTCTCCGGGATTCTCGGGAAGGTTTATGACAGCCATGACTGTTATTATGAGGATCCCGATGACGGACAGGGTATATGACACCAGTCTGAAGCCTCTGATATCGGTAAGAAGTCCATCTAAAGAGCCAAAAACAAAAGCCAGAATTATTACTGTTATGAAGCTGCCCCCGAAGCACTCCGCCACCAGACGCGCTAATAAGCTGCCCTTATCCTCATCCCCGAGGATAAACGGCGCCAGCCACCAGGATACCGTAAGCAAACCGGCAAACATCAGCGTCAGGGCAGCTCGCATCAGCCTGAGCTTCTCGGGATCAGCGGGGATATTGGTGTAAAACTCCCCCGCGTCTCCGTTCATAACCGCAATGCAGTCCTGACCGTTTACTGCGGCCTTGGCTAAAAGCACGGGAAAAAGCAGCGTTCTGACCCGGATGGGCCGTACCGCGATATTCTGATTCCGGACGCCGCTGCCGCCGGGGGCCATGTATGCAGAGATTTCCGCCTCCGCAGTCGCCCGGGCCTGAGCTAAGTCCGGCAGCGCCGTTCCGGCTCTTGCGGCTTTCCGGTAAGCCTTTTCCGGAAAACCCGGCTCCGGATTATCCGGAACCAGATCTTCGGGGGCAATTACCCGGAGAATATCCGGATCCGGAATCCGGACGGCCAGCTCCGGGATATTCCGGTATACCAGGCGCGCTCTGATTTTTCTGGGGTTTTCCGAGCTCTCCGGCCGCACTTCCCCCTCTCTTCTGTTCGCCCGCCCTCTTCCGCCGCCGGGGAAGCGTTTGACCTGTTCCGTTTCGCCGGTGACCTCCAGGTCGTAGATCCAGAACGGGAGATAGATTTTCCGGATGGTGTTTTCAGTGATGCTCCGGCTGCATTCATCCGGCATGGCTTTTAATTTCGCATATTCCTGCGTCAGATTCCCGGGCCCAAAGGAAAACGGGATAACGCAGTCGTAAAAGTCTGAATCTCCGGGGGGCGGATCCTTTCTTCTGCCGGCTGCCGGAGAGAGCGGCGTCCGGCACAGCGGGCAAACAGAGGAGAGCCGGAAAACTCCGGGAGAAAGCTCCGCGCCGCAGCCGGAGCAGCGCGGGATTCCGTCCCCGGAGCTCTCCCGGGGATTATCAATATCAGACAAGGTCATAGCTGTCCTCCTGTTCTTCCGGCCGGAGGCTCCCTTTGCGGGGGGAATTATCCGGAACCGGGGTTATGGATTTTGCTTCTGGTCTCACGGGTAATGCTGCGAGAATATCTCTTCATAAGGCTCGGTTTCCCGGAAGCCCGTGAGGCGCCAGCTGCTGAAGTCCTTTAGCAGAAATTCATCGGCATCGCTTTTCAGATCGGGGAAATTATCCTTCCTAAGCTTTGCCGCCCGGTAAGAGCCGTTCCCGAACTGTATGGCCAGCTCCGCTGAGAGGGAAAGGATCAGCACCGTGAGGAAGATTACGGAGACGGTGTCATTAATGAGGAAGTTCAGGTATCCGGCAAGCAGCATAAGAGAAATGGCGGCGGCAGAAATAAAAGCCGTCATAAGGGCGAGGTCTTTTTTGCTCTTAAGAGCGGTTCTGTTCCGGAGATATTCCGCCGCGATTACGGACAGCAATAATCCTGCCAATACCGCAAATCCCGAAAACGGTAGTCCCGAAACCTGCCAGGAGCTCCCCGGGTCATGTTCCGCTCTCATAACCGTCGTGAGGGGCGGATGCCAGAAAAACAGCGGGAGAAACAGAGTCTCGCAGATTAAGGCGGCAGAAATACAGATCAGCGCTGATTTACCGCGGCACTGCGGGAGAGCGGCGGCGATTTTGCCGGTAGCGCCGTTCATGGCCGCAATGTACGTCTGATCTCCCGCAGCAAGCTCCAGGGTCCACACGGGAAACAAAGCATAGGAAACGCTGCGGGGGAGGATATTGATATCCCGGGAAATGAGATCGCAGCTGTCATAGGGGATAAGCTTCCGGTTCAGGGAAGCGATCACCCGATCCCGCACCGTCTGATAGCTTTGCCGGTCATCCATGTTGTAGATTCTGGCATCAAGGCCGGAGAGCCAGGAATAGCTGAAGGGCCGGGCACTGTCCGGATCATAGGGCTCCAGATTCTGCGAAAGCCCGTCGTCAAGCTCGGTGGTGGCATCCTGGGTAACATCTCTGAATTCCAGTTCGGCTGCGGATTCCGCCAGGAACGTCCAGCGTCTGTCCTCCCGGCGGGGGTTTTTGAAGGCAGCGCGGCCCTCGGCCCTGACATCGTAAAGCCAGAAGGGAATGTACCGGGCCTGCATGTTTTCCGGACGGATTTCTCTGATAATTTCGTCCGGAACTGAGCCGGGGGCAGCCAGGATTTTCCGGAAATTCTCCATAAAGTCCCCGCGATCCAAGGTAAAGGGGATAATGAAGTCCGGCTCGGCCTGGCGGCGGATTTTGCCGGACAGGATCAGGGCATTACCGCAGAAGGGACAGGTTTCAGTGGCGCCCAGCGCCCCCGGGGAAATCTCGCCGCCGCAGGAGGGGCACTCCGTATAGCTGTCTTCCGGAGCGTCCGGGTTTTCCGGAGCGGGATTAGCTGCTCTCCGGACGCTCCTGTCGTACTCCGGGACATCATAGCTCTGGCCGCAATGATCGCAGAAGAGCCTTCCCTCCCTGATGCGGAACACCAGATTTCCGGAACACCCGGGGCAGCTGCAGTACTCAGTTTGCATATTCCTGATTCCTTCGGACACCAAAATATAAACAAAGCCGTGTCTTCCTGATAATAAACCGGATGCCGGCGCAAAAACGCCGCCTCTTTCGCAATTATGCAGCAGCTTCCCCGGCGGCAGTCCGGTTCGGAGCGGGGAGCATCATTTTTCCCTCAGGAACCGGATACGGCATTTGCCATGGCCGGTGAAGGATATTAAAATCCCGGAGGCTCCGGCCCGGAAGAGTTTCTTCACCCGCAGGATCCCGGATGAGCCGGCCCTTTTATCTTATTACTTTTTCAGGTATCCCCGGAGGATGCGATGACAGCATTTCTGATAATCTGGTATGCGGTTTTTAACCTTGCCGCCTTTCTGGCCTACGGCATCGACAAGCTGAAGGCCGCTAAAAACTGGTGGCGGATTCCCGAAAAATGGCTTCTCGGCCTTGCCGTGGCCGGGGGCGCTCTGGGAGCCATTCTGGGGAGCGATCTCTTCCATCACAAAACAAGCCGGGGGAAGATCTATTTCCGCATCGTTAACTATCTGTCTCTGGTATTGCATGTGTCTCTTCTGGCATACCTGTTTTTCGGGCATCCCTTTCAGGAGTCTCTGTCCTGAGAGAGCAGATAAAAAGCATTGCTTTTTACAGATATGGTGATTCACCTCTGCCGAGGCAAATGGGAGACTCCGCCGCCATTTCACATAGGGGCGTGTGTACCAGAATCTGAAGATGAGATCGTTTCTGAAATACCGCATAACCTTGTTGAGTTTCAGGAAGAATTCAGGGAATGCACGTCAGATCCTGATAACTTTTGACTGTTTTTGAGATCGGTGAAATGCAGTCAGGTCTGATCGGCAAAAAGGCATGAAGATGCTGCTGAGCCGAACAGCATTACGCCCCGCAGACCAAAGCCGGGGAGCAAAGTTATAGTTCAGAAGGCTAAAATCCGCGAACAGACGGGACACATTACTGAGCTTGCCCCCTGAAAAAAAGCTGCATGCGAAGTACCTTCCTGAGAGCCCGAGCCCCCCTTGATCTGCCTGCTGAACACAAGGGGCTTCATAAAATGGAGGAGCGGGATTGAAGAGAGTACGCAAATCGGGGGAATTAACTCCCCCGAACTTTAAGGAGCCTTGTCTTCTGCGCAGATCTAAATGTCTGCGCCATATCCATCTCCGTTAAATGACGATCAGACTGACGCTTTCACCAGATCTAAAAACGCCGGAACAGTCATATTCAGCTTCTTTGCTGCTGCTTCAGCAGAGAGCAGCCCCTCAGTATAAAGCTCGATAACCGTTTGCTTTTTTATTTCCGGGGTGGCTTTTGCAACAATTTCCGGGGCTCATCAGCAAAAGCGGCCGGAAGCGGGAAAGAAGATGACTTCGTGAAACTCCTGAAATAAAAACCGGAATGCCCTTCTGAAGCATCCCGGTTCAGTAAACAGAGTTTCCGGCCGCGCCGGTAATCAGGTATCGTCCGGCAGGTTTTTCATAACCCGGGCCGGAATGCCGCCTACCATGCAGTTATCCGGCACGTCCCTGGTAACCACGGCTCCGGCAGCCACAATAACGTTATTGCCAATGGTGATGCCCGGCAGGATTACCACATTGGCGCCTATCATGACATCATTGCCGATTTTAATGGAAATCGCCGTGGCCACATGCTCCCGGCGCTGGGCCGGAGACAGCGGGTGGGATACGGTGGTAATGAGGGTATTGGGGCCGATAACGCAGTAATCCCCGATATACACCGGGGCCTCATCGGAGATGGTGACATTGCTGCTCACCAGAAAATCGCTGCCCACGTGGATATTCTTGCCGTTACTGCAATTAAAGGGAGGTTCGATGAAAATGCCGTTACCCACCGAGCCCAGAAGCTTCTTCAGAAGAGCCGAATACTCCTTGAACTTCAGGGGACTGGTTTCGCTCAGTTTAAGACAGAGGGCAAAAGCCTTTTCCTTGGCCTTGATAATATCATCGCCCATCAGGTTGAATTCGAACTCCTCTTCAGCCTCCGGAGATTTCCCATAAGCCATACAGACCTCCTGCTAAGTAAAGAAAACGTTTTCTTAACAGATTAGCCAAAAAGAGTCCTAAAGTTAAAAAAATAATCAGGGGAGTCTGAGGTAAATCACAAAATAAGAGCAGCGCAAACCGGAAAATATTGCCTGAAATCCGCAGGATGGTTCTTAATTTCCTGCCGGACAAGAGATCTCTCCCCGTAATGGCCGAGCCTGCCATGATATCAGGTGCCGTTACAGACTTGCCCAAAAACTGAGGTTTCCGCCATGCTTGCCAGGCAAAGACTCGCAGACGGCACGGAATATGTAATGTTCGGCCGCTATCATCAGGATGAAGACGTCATGCCTGACCGCTTAACTCCGATCTCCTGGCTGGTTTTGGAGCAGGATCCGAAAAGGCGTCTCATGCTCCTGCTCTCCAGGTTCGCGCTGGATCATAAGCCCATGACCAAACATCTGAGACCGGTATTCTGGAAACACAGCCATCTCAGAAAATGGCTGAATCATGACTTTATGGAAGCCGCCTTCACCCCGGAAGAAAGACAACTCATCATCACAACGGATCTGGATAATCAGGGGAACGGCCAGGACACTCAGGATCAGATCTTTATTCTGAGCAAGGACGAACTCTGCCGCCGGCTCAGAACTCCGGAATCCCGCATCTGTCCCCCTTCCCGGTATGTCATGGCAGAGGTGGCTGATACCGGAACCTATGTTCTGAACGGCGGATGCTGCTACTGGCTGAGAACCCCCGGAGGCTACGGCCCGGAGTCTGCCTGTCTGATTACCGGCAACGGCAGTCTGGACTTCGATTTCGGCTATGACGATAACTATGCCGTAAGACCGGCTCTCCGGGTGCGCCTTCCTTCCTGAAAAAAACCGGCGGCCCCGGAATCAGAAAACAAAAAACCGCCGGAACCTCTGGCGCCGACGGTCTTTAAGAGCGGGACAAAAACTACATTCCGGAGCAGATCCCGGCAATATCCTTTCCTTGCAGCGGGAGATCCGAGAGCACCGTTATCGAAATCCCCCGGCAGCTGAACTCGGCCGTAAAGAAGCCTTCCTTGCTGCCCCGAATATGGGCGGTGTCGCCGTTAAAGGGAATGTCCTTTTCCACCGGATATTCATTGTAGTCGCCGTTCATTTCCCGGGAGGTAAACTGCTTGGAGTAGCGGACGTAAAGATTGCGCTTTTCCGCATCCACGTAAATAAGCTGCAGCATTTTCTTCCGGTCAGGATAGGAGTCCAGAACCTGCACCAGAGGAGCCCGGCCCTGCCATGAAGCAGGGGGAACAAAGTTCTTGTTTACCGTAAATCCCACGACGTTCTCCCCTTCCGCCACCGACTGATAGGAAGTAAAGGGGTTGGGCATGCCCACAGCGGCTCCGCCGCTGTAATCCAGCATCTCCGGTTCCGCAGTGCCCGAGCAGCCGGAAAGGGGTAATCCCGCAAGTAAAATAGTCATAACAGCGCCTGAAATAATCTTTCCTGAATGCCGCATAGAATCCCTTCTCGCTCTAACCTTATGTTTATCTGTCTCCCGGAGGGCCTCTGGGGCAGCCGGGTCTCTTCAGGAGATTATACTCCCGGTAAAAGCGTTCCGTAAAATCCCGGGGCGGTCAGGCGCCGTAAAAAGGGAGATAAAAAAGATCTGTTATGCCGCCTTCCTTACGGCAGGAGCGCGGACGGAACGCAGAACAAGCTCATGGAGATCCGTATTCTCGGTAAGCTCCGGATGAAAGGCAAAGGCGAACTGGTTCCGATAGCGCACCCCGGTGATACGGCCCCGGGCTTCTGCCAGGATTTCCGTTTCCGGATCCAGGATCTCCGCAATGCCGGGGGCTCTGATATAGACCTGCCGAAAGCTCTCGCAGGATCCGGCCCGGCCCTCGCAGACAAAGCTGCCGGACTGGCGGCCGTAGATATTGCGCTGTACCCGCACCGGAAGAGTCCCGAGATGCCGTTCGCCGTTATCCCCGATTTCCCGGGCCAGCAGAATAAGGCCGGCGCAGGTTCCCATAACCGGAAGTCCGGCCAGAATAAGCTCCCGGAGCGGCTCCAGAAGCCCCAGATCCCGGAGGAGCTTGCCCTGCACCGTGCTCTCGCCCCCGGGAAGAGCCAGAGCGTCCAGCCCCTCCAGATCCTCCCGCCGCCGTACCTCCCGGGTATCCGCTCCCAGCTTTGCAAATATTTTAAGATGTTCCCTGAAGGCCCCCTGCAGGGCCAAAGCTCCCGCTATCATGCTGTGATCCTCCTCGCTAGGTTCTGAACAGAAATTGCGCAATAATTGAACATCGGTGTCCGTTTCTCAGGTGATGCCCGAATCCCCCGGCCGCAGAGGGCCGGGAGAAGAGTGGCCTACTTGCCCCGTTCCTCCATAATCAGCTTGATTTCCTGCTCGTTGATGCCCACCATGGCCTCCCCCAGGTTCCGGGAGATCTCCAGAAGCACCGCGGGATTCTGATAATTGGTTACCGCCTGCACAATGGCCCGGGCTCTCTTTGCGGGATCCCCGGATTTAAAAATGCCGGAGCCCACAAATACCCCGTCGGCCCCCAGCTGCATCAGAAGCGCGGCATCCGCGGGAGTGGCCACGCCGCCGGCCCCGAAATTCACCACCGGAAGCCGGCCCTTCTGCCGCACCTCTTTAAGGAGATCCAAAGAAACTCCGAGTCTCTTGGCCTCCTCGAAAAGCTCGTCATCGTCAAGGGTGGTCACCCGGCGGATCTCGGAGGTGATTTTCCGGAGATGCCGCACGGCCTGAATCACATCGCCGGTGCCGGGCTCGCCCTTGGTTCTGATCATGGAGGCTCCCTCGGCGATCCGGCGGAGCGCCTCCCCCAGATCCCGGGCTCCGCATACAAAGGGCGCCTTAAAGTCATGCTTATTGATGTGATAAACATCATCGGCCGGGGACAGCACCTCAGATTCGTCAATGTAATCGATGTCAGCGGCCTCCAGGATCTGAGCCTCTGCGAAGTGTCCGATGCGGCACTTGGCCATTACCGGAATGGATACCGCATCCTGAATGCCGCGAATCATGGCAGGATCGCTCATGCGGGACACGCCCCCTGCGGCCCGGATATCCGCCGGAATGCGCTCCAGAGCCATTACGGCGCAGGCCCCGGCCTCTTCGGCGATGCGGGCCTGCTCCGGAGTGGTAACGTCCATGATCACCCCGCCCTTAAGCATTTCGGCAAGTCCGCGGTTAAGCTCCGCCTGGGTCTTAGCTGCCTTTGCCGTCTCTTCAGTATTTGCTGTTACTGCTGTATTTTCTGTAGCTGCTGTCATTTTGCCTTCTCCTTAATAATCCGCTCCGGGGTCATCTTCCCGGAAATCCTTTGGAAAACGCCTTAATGATAGGCCCTGTCTGATATTATAGAAATAACCAGAAATAACATTTTTTATAATCCCAGATCCGCCCCCGCAGCTTGACTTTCCGCCCCGCCCCGAAGACCTCAGGGAGGGGTAAAGGCGGGCCCGAGGCAAGAAACTGAGACGAAATTATCGGAAAAAACTCCGCCGGCACAGATAACACCGCTTAAGACCAGATGCCCTTAAGTTCGGCCATACCAGTTGTTCTCTTCCGGAACAGGCGCCGGAAAACACCATGCGGAAAAGTGGAGAACGGAAACGAATAACGGGTAGAATAACGGAGAGAACAGTCAGGGAAGGAAATAGTCAGGAACAGGCGGCGGAGTCAGGGATATACGAAGCCTGACGGCCCGAGCCCAGTCCCCGGAGGATAACATGCTCACCTACAATCTCGCCGAGGCCGCGGGGTCTCTTTACGAATTCCTGTACCGGAAAATCAGAGACGACATTATTTCCGGAGCCATCCCGCCCGGTACCCGGCTCCCCTCCAAAAGAGCTCTGGCCCGGAATTACGGCATCAGCGTCATTACCGTGCAGTCCGCCTATGAGCAGCTCCTCTGCGAGGGGTATGCCCGGGCCGAACCCCGCCGGGGCTACTACGCCGCGGCAACAGCCGGGAGAAGGATCTCCCCCCGGAAAACCGCAGTCTCCCTGGATATCGCCCTCCCCGCGCCGGAGCCCCGGGACTTTATCAGCATTTCCGGCAATAATGCGGATCCCGGACTGTTTCCCTTTGCCGCCTGGGCCCGGATGACCCGTAAGGCCCTTACGGAAAACCCCGCAAGACTCATGGAGATCCCGGTGACCGGGGGCCTTCCCGAACTCCGCGAGGCTATTTCCCGGCACTTAAGCTCCTTCCGGGGGCTTCTGGCGGATCCCGATCAGATCATTATCGGGGCCGGCACCGAATATCTTTACAGCCTCATTATTCAGCTTCTGGGCCGGGATCGCCTCTACGCTACCGAAAACCCCGGATACCCGAAGCTCATGAGCATCTACCGGAGCAATGACGTCCGCTGCCTGCCTGTTTCCATGGACAGCGACGGGATCCGGGTTTCCGAGCTGGAGGAATCCGGCGCGGAAATCGCCCACATCACCCCGAACCATCATTTTCCGACCGGGATCACCATGCCGGCCGGACGCCGTTTCGAGATGCTGTCCTGGAGTCTGAAAAGGGAAGGCCGCTACATTATCGAGGATGACTATGACAGCGAATTCCGGGTTACCGGACTCCCCCTCCCCACCCTGTTCAGCTCGGACGGGGCCGGCCGGGTGATCTACCTGAACACCTTCGCCAAAACCCTGACCCCCACCATCAGAATCAGCTATATGGCGCTGCCCCCTGACCTTGCGGATCTCTTCTACCGGAAGCTTTCCTTCTACTCCTGCACCGTCTCCAGCTTCGAGCAGCTGGCTCTGGCGGAATTCATCAATCAGGGCTTTCTGGAGAAGCACATCAACAAAATGCGGCTCTACTACAGCCGGAAGCGGGAGAGCATTCTCCGGGCCATCGCCAGCTCCGGACTGGGGGCCATCTCCCGGGTTCATGAAAACCGGGCCGGACTCCACTTTCTGCTGGAGCTCCGCTCTGACATCCCCGACCGGGAACTCCGGGAACGGCTCCGGGAACGGAAAATCCTGGTAAAAACCCTGTCGGAGTATCATGTGCCCGGGGATCAGGCCCCGCAGCATTGCCTCCTTATTAACTATTCCAGCCTGGATCCCGCCAAAGCGGAGCAGGCCTTCCGGGAAATTGCCGCCGTGGCCGGGGGCTAAGGCTCCCGGCTGTTACATGGATCGCCCCCGGCAGTGACAAAAAAAGAGGCTGATATCTCAGCCCCTGTTTTTAATGCGGCATGCTGCTCAGAAACCGCTTAACCTCATCAGTAATGATGGTGGTGATGATGCGGCGGCGGAGGCGGCACTCTCGGTCCCGGAGGAGGAGGCGGCGGACACCGGCGATCATACTTCCAGGCTCCCGGCGGACAATGATGACGCGGCGGAGGAGGCGGCGGCGGGCACCGATAATCATGCTTCCAGGCTCCCGGCGGGCACGGAGGCGGCGGCGGGGGCGGGCAGTGATGATGCCCCGGAGGACAATGGTGCGGCGGAGGCGGCGGCGGAGCTGCCATGGCAGAGCCGGAGGCGGCAAAGGAAAGAGCCGCTGCTCCGATTACCGCTGCCATCAGTTTGGCGAATCTGTTCATTTTGGTCATCCTTTGTATTCAGGTTTTATCCCGTTGCTCGAAACGCAGCTGACTGACTTTCTGAAGACTGCGTTTTCTTTCAGTTCACATTCTCAGTATAGCCAAAAACCGCCGGGATTAAATGACAATTTCATAAAAGATATTACAAATTGTGAAAAGAGCCCGGAGCTCTGTTTTTGGAAAGCCGGAAAGGAGCCGCTCCCGGCGCCGGCTCAGCTGCCGGAAACCGGAGCCTCAGGGGAAAACGCCGGTTCCCCCGGCTTCGGGAAACAGAAGTCCGGAGGGCCGAGGAGAAAAAAGGAAAAGGAAAGGGAAAAGATAAAGAAGAGAACAGCGCCGGGACAGGAAAATTAATGCCAAAGCGCTATAGGGAAGAAAAGCGGACTTAACGTAACCTCACCTGTCATCATCTGTTATCATCTGTTATCCCAGGGAAGCACATTTATCACCACATATTCGGATTTGGTTCCGGTCTTAAACCTGATAGACCAGTCAGAAATCCCGGAGGTCACAATAAAATCAGTGCCGGCACGCTTTTCATGGCCGTACACCAGATCCACGGCCCCGAGCCAGCGGCCGACTTCATTGAACGGAAAAAGCTGCCCGCCGTGGGTGTGACCGGAAAGCACCAGATCAAAGCCGGCGGCGCTGTGCCGGTCGTATTCAAAGGGCTGATGATCCAGGGCCACGGCATAGGTGTTTGCCAGATCCTGCCCCCTGAGAAGCTCCTCCGGGGCGAGCCGGGTTCCGTGAAGCTCCTTGGCCACGGAGAGATCCTTCCGTCCGGAAATCAGGAGTCCGCCCTCCAGGGAGACATTCTCATCCAGGAGCACCCGAACGCCGTTATTTTCCAGCTCCCGGGTGAAATCCTCGGCGCTGAAGCCCCGGCGGGCGGCGCCGTAGTACCCCTTCTCATGATTGCCGTGTACCATGTAAGTACCGTACCGGGAGGAAAGCCGGCCGAGATCCCGGGAGGCCGCAATCATATCCTCCCTTGCGGTGTCATCGTCCACGATATCCCCGGCCAGAAAAATAATATCGGGGTTTTCCGCCTGAACGGCCTTTAAATGTTCCCGAAAACCCGCGGCATCAAAGGTGGTGCCCAGGTGCGCATCCGCAAGGAGAACCGCTTTGAAGGGACGGACGGGCTTTGCGGTGTAAAGAGTGTACTCCGCGCGCCAGACATGGTGATCGAGATACCAGCCGACGGAGAGAACCGTAACGGTGAGAATAGCTGCCGCCGCAAAGCTCGTTCTCCCGACGGAAACTTCGGAAAACCGGGAAAACCAGCGGGGCAGGAGCTTTCTCATCAGGAGGCAGACTAAATCCGCGCCGGCCAGAAGAGCCGCAAGGTGCATCAGGCACACCGCCGCATTGACGGTATTGAGAAGAAACCCCAGAAGAATCAGCACGGCAAGGATTGTGAGAAGAGACAGGGAAAATATTTTCCGGCGTTCCCGGAGGTTCATGTCCCTCCGGTACCCGAAAACCCCGGCAAGTCTGCGTGCGACGTAATAAAGCGATAACAGAGTAAGCGCCGTTGCAGCGCCGAAGATGCCCAGCCATAACAGTTTCATTAAGGAGTCTCCCCCGGGTGTTATTTAGCCGGCTTCATAGAAAAAGCCCGCCTCAGGCTAATGATAGCATGTATGCTGCCGGAAGATTGCCGAAAATAAAGAGCGGGAATACCGGAAAGGCTCCCGGGCCGGAAAAAGCGCGGCGGGAATCCGGACGCTCTTTAAGAAAACATAAAGGGCTGCCTTCTGGCAGCCCCGGCCGTTAACTGTCCGCCAAATTAATGGTGGTGATGATGGGGACCATCATGAGGTCCGTGATGGGGATCCGGATGCGGCTCGTTAGGCGGCAGTCTCGGTCCCGGAGGAGGCGGCGGCGGGCAGCGGTGATCATGCTTCCAGGCTCCCGGAGGACAGCCCTTGGGGCCCTTGTGATGATGGTGACCGGGCTTCGGCGGGGGCGGAGGCGGCGGGCAATGATGTCCCGGACGACAGTCAGGATGATGAGGCGGCGGAGCAGCCAAAGCAGCCCCGGAAGCAGCCAGACTGAGACTGGCGGCGCCGATAGCCACGGCCATGATTTTGGCAAGTTTGTTCATATTATCTCCCTGTACTTGGGCACATTCCTGTCTCAGAGGAACCGTTTCCCTTCTTCCGGAAAACTGCCATTCCCGAGTTCATGTCTAAAGTATAATGAAATCAGCCACCTGCATAATGACAAAACTTAAAAAGATATTACAAAATGTGAGAAGACTCCGCATTGACAGGCATTGACGGCGTTTCTTTGTCTTTCACCGCGCCAGAGCCCGGAGTTACGGCTTCTTTTTCCGGGGGCGGGGCTCCGGGAGTTCGTCATACATGGCGGTTATGAGCCGCGCCAGAAGCTCCCGATCCTCCAGACTGCTCAGGGTCAGCATTTTTTTGGCGCCGGGGTAAGGCTCCTCCAGGGCGGCATCAGGCAGAAGAGCAATGGCAGCCGGCACGGGCTTTACCATCAGGCGGCCGTCATAAAGTCCCCCGAATAGCTTCCCCCGGTAATACAGAAGGTACTCCCCCATCATGGGGCGGAAGGTGATCTCCGGAAGATCCCCGAGGAGCTCCAGGGTGTACTCCAGAAATTCTCGGTTAGTTGCCATGGCTGTCTCCTGTTCTTTTGCTCATGTTTCTGTTCCTGCCGTTTTATCTGCTGCTTTTTCCGGTGCTGTTTCCAGGGCGGTTTCCGCGCTCTGAGCCTTTCCTTTGCGGCCCGGGGGACGCCGTATGGCGGGATTTCCGGAGCTCTTCTCCTTTTTGGGATCCGAAGTACGCTCCGGGGGCGGCAGCAGCAGAGGATCCGGAAGCTGCTCCCGAATAGTCCGGTACTCCTCCTCCGAAAGACCGTAAAGAGCGGCAATTCTGCCGTCAATGGTCTCATAAAGAGTCCGGGCCTCCTCCGGGGAGGTTCTGCTCGCGATGGTGAGCCGATCCCCCAAAGCGGCGATCTCCTCCTGAACGGCGGGTGGCGCCGGGGGCAGCGGAATGGCTTCGATATGGGAGCGCAGCACTTTAAGGGAATTAAACTTAAGAGAAAAGTAAAACTGAGCCATGCGGGAATTCAGCGCTGCCAGCACGTACTTTACGGAAAGACCGGGAACTCTGGGGATAACGATGTTGGCACTGTTCAGGGACAGGGTCTTCTGATCATCGTAGGCAAAAGCCAGCTCCCGGGAGATAAAGCGGTAGATAAGCTTTTCCGGTGCTCGGTAATACTCCGCCCGGGCGCACTGCTGAAATTCCTCCGGGCGGAACACAATCTGCTTGTCCCGGGGCCGGAAGCCGTACCGGAAAATCATGGTGCCGCTTAATATTGGTTCGCTGTCCTGCCGGGGCACAGAATGAATGTGCCTTTTGTTATCTCCGGTGACGATCCCCAGGGCAAAATCGGCATTGCCGGCCAGGCGAAGAGCTCCGGGACAGGATTCCAGCCTTTCAATCACCCGGCTTCGGGCATCATTCATCAAAAAGCTGAACTCCTCCCGGGAGACCGGCCGGCTTTCTCTGATAACGAAGCTTTCTCCCGGAGTCTCCACCCGCATGCCGGCGGTATCCAGCGGCTTTCCGGTGTTTTCCAGAGCGAGAATCACACTGGGGCACTGCACTCCGGGAAAAATATCCCCCAGAGCCGCCAGATACCTGACGGAGGATCTTTCCATGATAAATCCCCGGACGGGAGCATGGCACCGCACATTCAGAACCGCCTCCGGCACCACGAAGGAAAGAAAGCCCCCCGGGGCGAGGTGGCGGAAGGAGCATTCCAAAAACAGCGCAAAGGACTCCGTAACGCTCCCGCTGACACAGCGGAAATGCTCCCGGAGATACTGCTGCTCCTCCGCGCTGTAGCGATAGCCCCAGGGAGGGTTTCCCAGGATGACCCGGTATTTCCGGGCGGGAGGCTGTCTCAGAAAATCCGCCCTCGCAAAATGCTCCTGCAAAAAAGCCGCATCAGTGATCCGGTAACGGAGAGACATGTTGATTCTCAGAAGAAAAACCGCCGTTTCATCAATGTCCGCGCCGTAAACATGCTCCGCCGGCACCGACTCCGGAAGGTTTATCAGAAAATTCCCGGCTCCGGCGCAGGGGTCAAGAACGGGGCCGCCCTTAAGACAGGCCTCCGGCAGACCCGCAATCAGGCGCTTTACCGCATGAACCGGCGTGTAATAGGCTCCGGAGCTTTTGCGGTCTCCGATATTCATAATGGAAAGATACAGGAAGCCCATGGCATCCTCCCCGGGCTCGTACTCGTAGGGGAGCCCGAAGATGCCGGGACAGCCCTTCCGGAAATCCCGGGCCGCCCGGAGATCCCGCATAAGATCCGGCAGGAGATCCCGAATAAGCGGATACACCTCTTCATGGCTGCCCCGGCTGAACCACTCGCCCAGATCCCGGCATGCGGAAAGCCCCCGGGAATACAGCATTTTTACTGCCGCATCCGCCAGCACCGCCCGGATCTCCGGCAGGGAAAGCCCGTCGGAGTACATGCTGAGGAGACTGGTTACCGTATTTACCGAGGAGATGTTGGTACTGTTCCGGGTAATGTAGGAGCTGTAAGTTTCCATTCCGGTTTTGCGGGTTTTATTCCGTCTTCTGGTGAGACTTTCGTTATCGTTTTCCAGATCCTGCCGGAGCGCTCGGAGATCCTGCATCCGAAACCACAGCCGCGGGCCCTCGGTCTCCGCGGGCAGGATCCGGCCCTGCTTTACCCAGTTCCGGACAGTAGCATCGCTGATTTCGAGATAGCGGGCGGCCGCGGCGGCGTTCACAAGATCGCTCTCCTGATGGGCCGGTTCTCCTGAAGCGGCTTTCGGGGATGCAGCAGAGGAGAAATGGGTTTTTCCGGGCACAAAGACTCCGGGATTCCTCAGGGAAGCGGAATGCTTTTTTATCAGGCTCTCCAGAGCAAAGCCCTCTCTCACGGAGGTTACGGCCGGCTTCGGGGAAACCGGTCTCCGGACAGGTTCCGGTGAAGACGAAGTGGCAGGGGCAGGGATGGAGGGAGACAGCACAGCGCCGGCCGCGGGCAGATTCCCGACGTTGCAGAGGAGATCTATTTCTCCGGAATCCCGGGATGCCTGTTCATCTTTCATCGCCATTTATCCGCCCTTTCCCCGCATCTCCGAACTCTGTTCCCGCGCCTGTCCCGTGCTCCCGCCGGAGCCCGGAAACGGTTTTGCATGATAGCACAGCCGCCGGACAATGTCCTCTCCGGGAGAATTGTCCAATACCGGGTTATGCCCCTCTCCCGCAACACAACCCGGGATCCGAAAATAATCATAATCCGGCTAGCAAAATAAACATTAAAAGATTAATAAAACTGCAGAAATGGTTAAAAATAATTATGAAAAGCAGGACTTAAGCCTGCAAAAAATCATCCTGCCCCCCGGAAGCCGTATTTTCCTTAATCCGGGGACATTTGCAACCCTGCGGAGATGCTATGACTGGTACCGATAATAACGCCAAAGCAGCCAGAACCAAGGATCTGGTGGCCTGGAGAAGGATTTTCTGGATCCGTTTTATTCTGGGCTACAGCCAGCCGCAGCAGTATCTGCGCGAGCTTGGAATCGAAGACCGGCAGTACCAGTACAATATCGAACTCTTCAACAACTACTACAGCAACATAAAGGTCACCGGCAAAAAGGATTATGAATGCTACATTGATCCGGGCATCAGCGGCCTTTTGAGACGAAATCCGTTTTTTAACATTTTTCTTGGCAAAACCATTGCCGGCAGCGAATTAAGTTCATTGTTTTCCATTCTGCTGTGCTGCGAAACTGGAAAATTTAAGAGCGTCATCCGCCAATTCACTCATGATGGTGATTCGCTGAACGATGGCCCGAATGATGACAGACCACTGAGAAACAAAATAAGCCAGCTGAAAAAAAACGGCGTCCTCGTCAAGAAGAACCGCACGAGCCCGCCCCTCTGCATGCTGTCAGACAAAATTCCCCGAAAAGTATTCCTCCTGAACGAATTTGCACGTCCGGAGGATCGGGAATCCTGGGTACGGGACTTCAACGGCTTTCTGGATTTCTTCAGCATGGCAGGATATTTCGGAGAACTGGGCTTCTATATTAAAAACGCCCTGAACGCTCTCCCGCACCCTGACGGAAACACCGCCCCGGCTCCGGGTGATGATGCCATCTCCTTCAAGC
>NZ_JBGVBR010000184.1:0-2163 GCF_045225735.1 Succinimonas sp.
GCTCTCAATTATGCTGGGAATGTTCTTTTTTTGCACCGTTGTGAGCATGGCGGCACTGGCCTGGACTATGTACTCTGACAGGAAGGAGAAGGAGCGGCAGCAAAACCCTGAGCCGGCCCCGCTGGTCTGCGAAGACGGCGAGAGCTGCTTCCTCAGAGGCTACCATTATTACAAGATAAAGGAATACGACAAGGCCGCTCGGGACTGGGAAAAATCCTGCGACTTCAAATACGGCCTCGCCTGCACCAACAGAGGATTTATGGATTATTACCGCGCCCTCCCTGAGCCATCACCGGAAAGGGCGCTGGATTTTGCCGCCCGGGGGTGCGCTTATAACGACCCTAAGGGCTGTCAGCTAAAGGCCGATACGCTGAGAAACCATTTCAGCCGGCGGCCCGGAGCCCTGGAACAGTCTCACGAGCTTTACGTTAAAGCCTGCTCCCGGAAGCTGCCGAGCTCCTGCGGCTATGCGGCGGCCGATTTTTATCTCCGGGGCGATTATGAAAACTCCTACGAATTTGCCGTCAGGGGTTGCCTGGAGAACGGCAGCGAAGATACAGTGAACGCCTGTCTCTACCGGGCTCTGGCGACGGAAAAGACCGGGAGAAGCGAGCCCCCGCTGGAGAACCGGATCAAAACCATTAAGGAAGGGTGCGACAAGTATGAGCTTGGCTATGTCTGCGCCGTTTACGCTCAGGAAATAGCAAAGGACGACCGGGAACGCCTGGCCTATATGGACAAGGCCTGCCATTTCCATGGTTCCCCGGGATACTGCAATATGGCCCGGCAGGAGCGGGAGCAGCAGCAAAAGCGCCGGGAGGTAACTGACACCGAAGCCCGGCTTCCGGATCTTCAGGAGGCCCAGCTTCCCGAGCTTCAGGAGGCCTGCGCCGCGGACGACCGGGCAGCCTGTCTCCGCATCGGAAAATATTACGAAAACAATAACGAGCTGGCGCCCCGGGAACGGCAGGCCAAAGCCATAGAGGTATACGAGGCGCTCTGTCAGAAGCGCGACAGTCAGGGCTGCGCCGAACTCCGCCGCCTGAAAAAGGACGCCGGGAGATAAATAATGAAGGAGCTAAAGTTAAGCTGACGAAGTTCTTGCCGCTGCCGGTTATTCCTGTCATCATAGCCGCGTATCCGGACAGGGCAATTTTTTTCCGGGCCGAAGTTTTTATGGCTGATCGCCGAGCGTTTAAAGGGCAGCCTTAAAAGGAGATAAACATGAGCTATAACAGAAACGGCTGCGATTCCCGGGGCTGTCAGGGAGCTCAGGCGCTTCTGATCATTATGGGGATTTTCTTTATCTTCTTCCCCGTCGGACTTTTGCTGTTAGTGTGGGATCATGTATTTGAAACCCCTTTATTTGAAAGCGATCCGCAAAAGCAGCAACATCAGGAGGCAGCGCTGGTCTGCGAAGACGGCGAGAGCTGCTTCCGGCGGGGCTTCCGCTATTACGAGAAGAAGGAATATGACAAAGCCGCCCAGGACTGGGAAAAGGCCTGCGATTTCAAATATGACCACGCCTGCGTCAACAGGGGGATTATGGAATTCTACGGGGAGCTCTCTCAGTCATCCCCCGAAAAGGCGCTGGATTTTGCTGCCCGGGGATGCGATCTTAACAACCTGAAAAGCTGTCAGCTTAAGGCCAATGTGCTCGGGAAGCATTTCAGAGAACGTCCCGGAGCGCAGGAGGAAATCCGCGAGCTATACATTAAGGCCTGCTCTCCGGAACTGCCGAGATCCTGCGGCAAGGCGGCAGCCATTTTTTATGTCGCGGACGATTATGAGAAATCATATGAATTTGGCGCCAGAGGCTGCCTGGGGGATGGCAGCGATGAAACGGCGACCGCCTGTATCTACCGGGCCCTGGCCGCGGAAAAAACCGGAAAGAACGATCCCCCGCGGGAAGAAAGGATCAAAACCATTAAGGAAGGCTGCGACAAGCATGAGATCCCTTATGTCTGCGCCGTATACGCTCAGGAAATCACCCAGGATGACCGGGAACGCCTGGCCTATATGGATAAGGCCTGCCATTTGCATGATTCCCCGGAATTCTGCAATACGGCCCGGCAGGCCCGCCGGGAGGTGACTAATATCGAAGCCCGGCTTCCGGAGCTTCAGAAGGCCTGCTCCGAGGATGACCGGGTGGCCTGTCTCCGT
>NZ_JBGVBR010000185.1:0-18889 GCF_045225735.1 Succinimonas sp.
CCCAGAATCCGGTGCATTATCTGGGCGGCAGCATGGGGCCGGAATTTCAGAAGGCTTATGCCGCGGCAGTCAATCTTAATGTTGCCGAGGCCTTTGTAACCAAGGTCGATGATGAGGTGTTCAACCAGAATAAGGTGCCCCAGTCTCATGATGATGTGGTAAGAATTTTTGAGGAACTTGGAGTGCCGGCTCATACCTTTGAGGCTCAGTACAAATCATTCCCGGTAAGCACCATGGCTGCTCAGTACCGTCAGAATACAGAGGACTCCAAAATACAGGGGGTTCCTGCCGTGGTGGTTAACGGAAAGTACATCATAATTGCCCGGGGCACTAACGGCATTGCGGAGTACTATGCTTTGGTTAAGCATCTCCTAGAGCTTGATGATAAGAAGACAGACGGCGGAGAAGCTCCTGCCGCCGCAGGAAAAGACGGTAAATAACAGCCTGAGCTCAATCCCTGCGATTACCGGGCGGGCTGTGTTTGCTTACTATTGAGACACAAGAGCAAAAAGCAAAGGAGGATGCGGAAAACATCCTCCTTTTTACTTCTCATTTAGATTTAGCCTTTCAGTAAGTTCCGCCGTTCAGCCGGCGTGTCCCTGACTTTTTCCGGGGCGGAATCAGTCTCGGCGCCGGAAGCATTACTCAGAAGGCGACCGGGCTTGTTCTGAATTGTCGTTCTCTGCTCTTTCTCCTGTTTCTGCCTTTTCGTTTTCTCCCGTCTCTCCCTTCATAGCAGACATTTTCTGTTCTTTTCTTTGCCACAGCTCCTTGAGCCAGAGAGAAAAGCTCCGCTTGTACTGCTTATCGGTAAGATAGCTGCCGCGGAGATTATCGGTAATTTCTATTTCTCTTATGCTGATGCACACCTTCTTCAGTCTCCCCGCCAGAAAATCCCGGAAAGGGGTTTTCGGATTGTCCGGATAGCAGAGGGTGACATCAATAATTTTGTTGAATTGCCGCCCCAGACTCTCGAGAGCCACGGCAATGGTGGTGGGTTTGGGCTGCATGAGATGACGGTAGGGAGATTTGGAGAGATCCCTTTTCTCCGGGGTGAAACGGGTGCCTTCCGGGAAAATCACCATCATTGTCGGAACTCCGGAAAATTTTTTGCACGCCTCCCGGGAGGTTTCGATATCGGTAAAACGCTTTTCGGGATGCTTGAGAAGATATGTCCGGGAATATCTCCGCAAAAATGGCATGTCCAGCCCCCAGCAGGCCCATCCCACAAACGGCACGTAAAGCAGAGAATGCTTCAGAAAAAATTTGGGAACCGGCCGGAGATCAGCAAAAACCGCTGCCAGAACCAGGGTATCAAGCCAGCTGATATGATTTGATATCAGAAGGTAAGAATCGTTATGCTCCGCGCTTATGGGAATTTCGCATTGCCAATCCGCATTATTGGTGATTTTCATGATTTCGCGGATGCGCCGAAGCCACCACCTCATGCATTTGTTTGCTGTCCTGATAAAAAATTTATGCCCAAGACCGAAGCACATAAGACGCAGAAAAGCCACCGCGCAGATGGCAAAGGATACTGCCGCAGTGCATATTATCAGCAGAAAAAGGGTGATGCAGATGTTTAACCAAGCCGGGAGAAAACTTAACATATAAGGCCTCTTTTAACTGAGGTATATTTTACCGGAGATAGCGGTTGTTGTGTAAACTTTAGAAAAAGGATCCGAAACGGAAGCAGCGGCTTTGCGGCGAAAAAACGCTGCCCTGGCCGGCGGATATGCTAAAAATGAATCATAACCCGTATATGTTTCGCTTCTGTTGTTGTAAAATGCAAACTGCCTGATGATTTTGCGCGGTATTCCTTTTTCTGGAAAACGGGGTGATAGCGCAGCTTTCTTCGTTTTTTTCTGCGCGTTCCGGATGCAGTGTACGCAGGGACGGTCAGGCGGATTTGCATTCTGCTTGAATTTAAAAAAGTTTTAACCTGAAGCAGCAGGGGTGTATAAGTAGGTATTACTATGGCTGGTAAAGAAATTACTAAGTTTATCTGGTTTAATGGCAATTTTGTTCCCTGGCAGGAAGCAAAGGTCAGCGTTATGACTCACGCTCTTCATTACGGCACTGCTGTATTTGAGGGTATTCGCGCTTATAAGACCAATAACGGAACGGCTGTTTTCCGTCTTAAGGAGCATATGCAGCGCTTCCGCAACTCCGGCCATATCTATCGCATAGAAATTCCCTATTCCGTTGATGCTCTTTGCGATGCCGTATGCAATACCATTAAAGAAAACGGCGTTGATTCCGGCTATATTCGTCCGCTGGCCTTTATCGGCGATGTCGGTCTGGGGGTAAAGCCGCCGAAGGATGCGGAGATCAATACTATTATCGGAATTGTCAAATGGGGAGCCTATCTCAGCGAAGAAGGCATGAGACGCGGCGTTTCCGTGGGCGTGTCCTCCTGGCGCCGTTTAGCTCCGGACACCATTCCCACTGGAGCCAAGGCCGCCGGCAATTATCTGTCCTCCCTGCTGATTTCCAACGAGGCCAAGGAGCACGGTTATGACGAGGGCATCGCTCTTGATGTTAACGGCTACCTTTCCGAGGGATCCGGAGAAAACATCTTCCTGGTGAAGGACGGCGTTTTATATACCGCTCCCATTACCTGCGGCCTTTTGCCGGGCATTACCAGAGATACTGTCATCAAGCTGGCCCGGGATCGCGGCTATCAGGTTCAGGTAGAGCAGATCCCCAGAGAAGCTCTTTATCTTGCCGATGAGGTATTCATGACCGGTTCTGCCGCTGAGATTACTCCGGTGCGCGCCGTAGACGGCTACGAGATCGGATCCGGATCCAGAGGTTCGGTAACAGAGGATCTGCAGAAGGCTTTCTTCGGTCTTTTCAGTGGGGAAACTGAAGATAAATGGAATTGGCTGTATCCTGTGCAGTAACAGGGCGTTTTTGCCGGATTTCATATGACAGTTCAAGGCCAAAAGCTTTTTCATACAGGCTTTTGGTTTTTATTATTTTTGACGTTGTTCAGGATTTATTTCTCAGGAGAATAAAAATGCCGAAATATCGTTCCAGTGTGACCTATGAAGGAAGGAACATGGCCGGAGCCCGGGCTTTGTGGCGGGCAACCGGTATGAAGGATGGGGATTTCGGGAAGCCCATTATTGCCGTTGCCAATTCTTTTACTCAGTTTGTTCCCGGTCATGTGCATCTTCATGACATCGGTCAGCTGGTAGTCAGGGAAATTGAGAAGGCCGGCGGCATTGCCAAGGAATTTGATACCATTGCGGTGGATGACGGCATTGCCATGGGGCATACTGGCATGCTTTATTCATTGCCGAGCCGGGAAATTATTGCCGACAGCGTGGAGTATATGTGCAATGCTCACAAGGCCGATGCTCTGGTGTGCATTTCCAATTGCGACAAGGTTACCCCGGGCATGCTGATTGCCGCCATGCGTCTTAATATTCCCGTTATTTTTGTTTCCGGCGGCCCCATGGAAGCCGGCCAGATCGAAAAGCCCATTGGCGGGCGTACCAAGCTTGACCTGGTTGATATCATGGTCCTGGCTGCCGATAAGAACATTACCGATCAGGAAATCAACGAGGCCGAGAATTACGGCTGCCCCACCTGCGGATCCTGCTCCGGCATGTTTACCGCAAATTCCATGAACAGCCTTACCGAGGCTCTCGGCCTGTCTCAGCCTGGCAACGGCTCTCTTTTGGCTACTCATGTGTTCCGGAGAGATCTGTTTGTGAATGCGGCCCGCAGAATCGTGGAAATGGCCCGCGCCTGGTACGAGCATGACGATGCTTCCGTGCTTCCCAAGTCTATTGCAACGAAGGAAGCCTTTGAAAATGCCATGACGCTGGATATTTCCATGGGCGGTTCCACTAATACGGTGCTGCATCTTCTGGCCGTGGCTCAGGAAGCCGGGGTTGATTTCACCATGAATGATATCGACTGTCTTTCCCGGAAGGTTCCTCACATCTGCAAGGTAGCTCCCTCCACCTCCAAATATCACATGGAGGATGTGCACAGAGCGGGCGGCATAATGGCAATCCTGGGTGAACTGGATCGGCAGGGACTGATTCATCAGAATGTCCATACCGTTATGGGAATGACCATGAAGGAACAGCTGGATAAGTATGATGTGCTCAGAAATCCGGATGAAGCGGTGAAGAAGCTGTACAGCGCCGCTCCCGGCGGCAAGGTTACCATTGATCCCTTCTGTCAGTCCTGCACCTATCCGGAACTGGATCTTGACCGGGAACAGGGCTGTATCAGAAACCGGGATCATGCCTACAGTCTGGACGGCGGTCTGGCTGTGCTTTACGGCAATCTGGCGGAAAACGGCTGCATTGTGAAGACTGCAGGCGTGGATTCCTCTATTTATAAATTCTCCGGACCTGCCGTGGTCTTCGAGAGTCAGGAGGATGCGGTCGAGGGCATCCTTAACGGCGGCGTAAAGGCCGGGGATGTGGTTATTATCCGCTACGAAGGCCCCAAGGGCGGCCCGGGAATGCAGGAAATGCTGTACCCCACTTCCTATCTTAAGTCCGTGGGACTGGGCAAGGAATGCGCTCTCATCACTGACGGCCGCTTCTCCGGCGGCACCTCCGGTCTTTCCATCGGTCATGTCTCTCCGGAGGCGGCTAATCAGGGCAACATCGGTCTTATCAAATCCGGGGATATCATTGACATCGATATTCCGAATCGCTCCATCGGCATCAGGATTTCCGATGAGGAACTCAGAAGCCGGAGAGAGGCGATGAATGCAGCGGGGGATCGGGCCTGGAAGCCTCTGAAGAGAGACCGTGAGGTTTCCCGTTCTCTTATGGCCTATGCCGCGCTGGCCGCATCTGCTGACCGGGGCGGTGTCCGCGATCTCGGTAAACTGGGCTGATTTTAAGAAAACTGAGTTCAGGCTGTTAACATGAGCAGGGGGCTTTCCCCCTGCTTATATTATGATGAGGACAAATATTAAAATGGAACAACCGACACCGGAACAGTATGTGCGCAAAATACTGTTATCTCCAGTATATGAAATAGCAAAGATTACGCCCCTGCAGAAAATGGACAAAATGAGCGAAAAGCTCGGAGTAAATGTGCTTTTGAAGCGCGAGGATCGCCAGGTGGTGCACTCCTTTAAGCTGCGCGGGGCTTATAACAAGATTGCCGGACTTTCCAAGGAGGCTCTGGCCCGGGGAGTAATTGCGGCTTCAGCCGGAAACCATGCTCAGGGGGTAGCTCTGACAGGAACCCGTCTCGGCATCAAGGCAACCATTGTGATGCCGAATTCCACTCCGGATATCAAGATTGACGCTGTAAGAAGGTTCGGCGGCAATGTGGTGCTGTTCGGGTCAACGTTTGACGAGGCATATGCCGAGAGCCGGCGCCTCGCAGATGTTAACGGCTATACGCTGATCCCGCCCTACGACGATCCGGATGTGCTGGCCGGACAGGGAACCATCGCTCAGGAAATTATCAAGCAGAACAGCCATATCACCCATGTATTTATTCAGGTGGGCGGCGGCGGTCTGGCCGCGGGGATGGCTATTTACATTAAGCAGATCCGGCCGGACATTAAGGTTATTGCCGTGGAGTCCGAGGGCAGTGCCTGTCTTAAGGCTGCTCTTGATGCCGGAGAGCCGGTGACTCTGGACAAGGTTTCGCTGTTTGCCGACGGAGTGGCCGTGAAGAGAATCGGCGATGAGACCTTCAGGATTCTCAAGGATAATGTAGATGACATTGTTCTTTGCTCCAATGATGAAATCTGCGCTGCCATGCGGGATATCTTTGATGATACCCGGGCGATTTCAGAGCCCAGCGGGGCTTTGTCTCTGGCCGGCATAAAGAAATACATGCAGAGTCATCCGGAACTCAGGGGAAATCCCGATATTACCATGGCGGCAATTCTGTCTGGGGCCAATCTGAAATTCCATACTTTGAGATTTGTCTCCGAGCGCTGCGAGGTGGGCGAAAGAGCAGAAGGCATTCTCTCGGTCAAAATTCCCGAAAAGAAAGGAGCATTCCTGGAGTTTTGCAAGAGACTGGGCGGGCGCTCCGTAACGGAATTCAATTACCGCTACGCAGATCCCGATGAGGCCAGAATTTTTGTGAGCGTGCACCTTTCCAACGGCGATGAAGAGCTGTTGTCAATTATTGAAAGTCTGCGCGCCGGCGGTTATGAGGTCACCAACATGACTGACAATCTGCTGGCTAAGAATCATGTGCGTTACATGATTGGCGGACATCCGCAGAAGACCCTGTCTGAAAAAGCTTACGTCTTTGAATTCCCTGAGGTTAAGGATTCTCTGCTGCGATTCCTGGAAACTCTGGGCACCAGATATAACATCACCTGTTTCCATTATCGGAACCGGGGTATGGAATTCGGCAGCGTGCTGTGCTGTTTTGAACTGGAGGATCGTGACGTTGAGGTCTTTAACCGCCATCTGGAAGAATTAAACTATGACTGCCATGAGGTCACTCAGGATTTGTCGTATGTCCAGTTCCTTAATCCGTAAGGCGGCCTTGTTTGTCTGCGGGGTTCTGACAGTTCAGACGGTTGCCGCAGGGGCGGACGCTTTGGCTACCTGGAAGCTTACGGAACGGCTCCCGGATCGGATCCGGTTTGCCAGAGACGGGGCCTCTCTGACGGTAGCCGTTGATGCGGAAGCAAAGAAGCATTTCAGCGCGGCCAAGGCCTATGCGCAGGCCCTGATGGATTCTTTCCACGGCGGGGATTTGCGTCCTCTGCCGGCCGTGCGGGGCTGGGAGTTTTCATTTGCGGGAACGCTGGGATGCGCTTTGGCGGTAGCGGATAACGGTGATCATTATAAGGTTACCATTCTCTGCGGCGCGGCCCCCCGGGAAGAGCTTGCCGAGCTTCTTGCCATAGCGGAAAGAGAACTCGCCAAAAAGCAGCAGTAAATGCCTGCTGGAAAGCGGACAAAAACCGAAAAAAACAGGATTGTGAAGGCAGGATGTTACCTGCCTTTTTTTGCGGTGCTTTGCTATGTTTTGTTATAATGATCATATTAATTTAAGGTAGATGCCCGCTATGTCAGATAAAAACGAAATCATGGAAAATGAACAGAAAAATGAGGATTCCCCTGCTTCGCTGCAGGATGCGGATGCAGTAAAGTCTTTTACGGATCCCGGGGATGCGGAAGGCCGGACTTCTGCTAATGCTGAAAATCCGGACGCAGCAGGCGGCAATGCCGAAAATTCAGCCGCAAATAAGCCTGTTCAGGATTATGCCGGGCAGGAAAGTCAGGAGCGTCTGGAGGATCTTGAGAAGTCGGTAAAAAGACTGAAAAAGGGCGTGATTATTTCCTGCGGACTGGGACTTTTGATAATTCTGATCTCCGGAGCGATATGGTCGCAGAATTCAGATCTGTCAAAGCGTCCGCTCCCGAAAAACTATGACAGCGCTGTAAGCGAGCTCCGCGCTGAGAATCAGGAGCTCCGCAGCCTGATAAACAGAATGTCCTCCGGTATTAAAACCGAGTTTCAGACAGATATCAGATCCTCGGAGTCCCGGCTGAACGGACAGGTAAACAGTCTCAAGAGGGAGCAGGAGAGAATTAATCAGGCTTTGCGGGAGCTTCTGAACAAGTCCGGAGATACGGCGCCGGATGAACTGTGGCAGATTTACGAGGCGGTATTTCTTATTAACATTGCCGATCGCAAGATGCTGGCCGACCAGGATTATGTAACTGCCAGGATTCTGCTTCAGAATGCCGATGACCTGATAAGAGGTCTGGACGATCCCCGGGCCCGGGAACTCCGCGCTTCTCTGGCCAAGGATATTAATACTCTGGGGAATATGCCCAGGATAGACCGGGAGGGCATGCTGCTCAGGCTGCAGGAGCTTTCATTCAATGTGGGACTTTTTCCGCTGAAATCCCTGAAATCAACCGCAGGCTCCGTTCAGGAGAAAAAGGATATTTCGGGAGACTTTTCCGAATGGCGGCAGAATCTTATGAACTCTCTGGGGCAGTTTATGGACAGCTTTATCACTGTCCGGAAAAAGCAGCCCGAGGATCCGGAGCTCATTGATGTCAGCAGCGAAGCAGCCCTCCGGGAAAATATCAGAGGCTATCTCCTGACGGCGCAGACGGCCTTTTACCGCGGGGATCTCAAGCTCTTTCAAAAGAGCCTCATAAGAGCTGACTACCTTATCAAAAGGTATTTTGACAACGGGGACAAGGTGGTGATAAACACCAGAGAGCAGATAAAGGCCTCCCTGGCTCCGGTAGAAAATGTAACGCCGCCGACGCACCTTGAAAGTCAGGTTACCATGCGCAGTTACCTGAAAACGACAGAAAGAAAAGAACAGTAACACCTGACGGATATTATATAGGGACGTACATGATAAAGTTTGTTACCATCCTGGCGCTGATAGTTGCTTTGCTTTTCTTTGCGCCGATGCTTTCCGGCAATCAGGGGCTTTTGCATATTGAGATTGCCTCCTACGTGATAGAAACCAGCGTGGCGGCAGGTGTTATCATTCTGCTGGTGTTCATGCTTCTGTTTTATCTCGCTTTGGGGCTTCTGGGCTGGCTACTGGGAGTGAAGGGCGGACTTATGTCCTGGTTTAACGATTCCCGCACCCGCAAGGCGGACAGACGGCTGGCAAAAGCGGTAAGAGCCTATCTCACCGGGGATTACTGTCAGGCTCAGGACTCTGCAGAAAAATCGCTGAAGTGGTCAACTGTGCCTGAAATTTCAAGACTGCTGGCCATTGCCGGAGGATATAGGAGCGGCGATCCGGATCGGGCAGCCCGGGGGCATGATCTTGTGAACAGCGCTGATGCTGAAGATGCCTTTGCGGTCTGTCTGTTCAAGGCGCAGGAATGTCTCTCCCGAAAGGAGTGGCTGAGCGCTCTCCGCATTGCCGAAGCCCTGAGAAACAATCACAAGGATCATCATCTGGTTAATAAGGTATATTTTGAAGCGCTGGCCGCCCTGAACAAATATGCGGAAATTGAAGATAACCGCGAGTGCTTCGTCCGGGAAGGCCTTTTGAATGACGGCAATTTTTACCGCTTCATTACCAGCCGCATTGTTAAGGAGATCGGCTGCCTTAAGGATGTTTCGGTGCTGCGGCAGATGCAGAAGGATCTGCCCCGGGATATTTCCGGACGCCCGGAGGTGATTTTGGCATTCGGCGAAAGGCTTTTTGCCCTGGGAGAATCCGATCGGGCCTATAAGCTGGTGAGCAGACTGCTGAAGGATCCGGAGGTGCGGGAGCAGGCTTTTGCAGGAATTGCCGCTTGGAATATCGGCGATCGGAGCATTTTGGATCTTTTAAACAGCCTTGACAGCGAGGAAACATCATTTGCTATGCTGGCGGCCCGGGCAAATATGCATCTTTTTCTTGATGAAACCAGGGAAGCCCGGGAAATGTTTGAAGTGCTGGTCAGGGAGCGGCCCCGGCCGCTTTACTATATTAAGCTCGGCCAGTGTCTTCTGAAATCGGGCCATCCGGAACAGGCGGCTTTATTTTATCAGGAGGCGGTAAAGCTTAATTATCCGGGGTGATTTTTGCGAATGCTGAACATGGCTGATATTGCTGACAAAGGCTTTTAATCTGAATTTTTGCACTTGCGGCTGATATGGATTTTGATTATTCCCGTACCAAGATATATGAACAGCGCTATCTGGAAAACAACCGGGCAAGAATTGCCCGCGCTCTTTCCATGATGAATCCCGAGGCTCAGGAAATCTTTAATCTTGTTCCGGTTTTTTTGCATTACAATCATCTGGCGGTTCCGTCTTATGTTGAGGATTCTCCGGATGGCGCGGAGGTTCCTCACGGCATCCGCAATTTTGAGCTGACCCCGGAACAGCAGGCTTATATTTCTTCCTTAAGCGGCAGCGCCGGTTACTATTCCATTATTTCCCGCGATGAATCCATTCTGGCCCTTTACTGCATGGGCAGCACCTCATCCATCGGTCAGGGGCCGAAATCAGATATTGACTACTGGGTCTGCGTTTCCCGGCATATGAGCGCTGAAAAAATCGCTCTTCTGGAAAAAAAATGCGAGGTAATCCGGCAAAAGGCGGAAGATCGCGGGGTGGAGATCAATCTTTTTATAGTCAAGGAGGATCAGTTTACCAATCCCCAGAACGATCAGCGCACGGACGAGGAAAGCTGCGGCAGCGCTCAGAAGCTTTTTCTTCTGGATGAGTTTTATCGCAGTTCCATCTATCTTGGCGGGCAGAAGCTTGTTTGGATGCTGGTTCCCCGCGAATATGAAAAGAATTACAGTCAGTATGTCGAGGGGCTTTTCCGGAAGAAGATTATCAAAAGGGAAGAATGGCTGGATCTGGGAAGCGTGGGAAAGATTCCGGTGGACGAGTATTACGGTTCCGCTCTCTGGCTTCTTTACAAGGGCATAGATTATCCCTTCAAAGCGGCGCTTAAAATCATGCTGATGGAGGTTTACAGTGCCGAATATCCCGATACGGAGCTCCTGTCCATTCTTATCCGGGATACCATTCAGAAAAATGACCGTTATGTTCCGGAGATGGATTCCTATTACTGCTGTTATCTGAAAATCGCCAAATATCTGGAACAACAGCAGGATCCGCAGCGGGAATATCTGTTAAAGCTCTGCTTTTATTTCAAGATCTCCGCCGGCATGAAGGCAATGGCGGACTCTGACATTCGGGCGGAACGCAAAAAACTGTTTTACCGCCTTCTGAAGGACTGGAACTGGTCTGACCGGGAACTCAGCTTTATCGATGAAAGATTCCGCTGGCATATTAACGAGGTGCGCCGAGTGTACGGCATCCTTTTTGACAGCATGATGCAAAGCTACAAGGCTCTTTTAAATTTCGGCATTCGGAACAATATCAAGGATTCCATCCGTTTCAGAGATATCCGGGTGCTCAGCCGCAAGCTGTACACTGCCTTTGATACTTCTCCGGGAAAAATCAAGATCTACAACCTCAATATCGGTCAGATTGCTGCCGAGAGCAGCATCACCTTTGTGGAGGCGGGGGCTTCCGGGGTATGCCGCAACGGCTGGTATGTCTATGCCCAGAGCCGGATGGATCGGGTGATGATCAGTCAGAAGAAGCCTTTGGCATTTTTTCCGGATCTGGGATCTGCCATTGTGGAGTGCTGGGTCAACGGGATGATATCAGAAAAGACCTCTATCAGCGTTCATACCCGGAACCCGATTCTTACCGGCCCCAGAATCCGTGAGTTTACGAACGATCTTTCCCGTTCTTTTCCGGAAATCTCCGGCAAGATAACAAATGAGGATCTGCTCAACCCGGAAATGGTCAGGGATGTGGCGGTTTTTGTAAATCTGGAAAGAGATCCCGCCGGCGAGCTTTTGAAAAACGGGGATGAAAACATTAATGCCACCAATATCTTTTCAGTCGGCAGCAAAAGAATCTCCCTTATCGGTTCGGTGATTATGGTGCTGAGAACCTCCTGGAATCAGTTTTTTGTAAACAGCTATTCCGAAACAGACACCAATCACTGCATTACCGACTTTGTGAAGGATGTCGGCAGATTTTTTCACAGAAAGGAGCATTCCCTGCGGTCTTTGGTGTTTTTTCAGTACGGCAAGGCTCTGGAGGTTTATATCCGGGCCGGAATGCTGGATGTTCTGGAAAAAATCAGAAGCTGCATAAACAATCCGCAAAAGGGCTTTTTCAAGATTAACATTTCCGGAAATGACTACGTTATTTCCTGTAATTACCAGGGGCTTTCGGTGACACTGGGGGACAACGAAATCCCTCAGGATCCTCAGGATGTGCCGGAAGCGGTGCTTAACAGCGCTACCACGGGACTTCATCAGTTCTTCTTTCAGGAGGTGGCGCCGGGTGTCTGGGATATCTTTAATTCTGACACCGAGCGCCGGATAAAGGTTTATCGGCGATTTACCGGAAACATCAGAGAACTGGTGCTGGATATCAACCGGCATTATGCCAAGCTTTTGGACAATGAAAGCAACAGATATGTGAGATGCCGGCAGTATTTCAATCTGCCGCAGTACTACCGCGTTTCCGGCGACGGATTGAGTATTGTTCCTTTGGCGGTGCCGTAGCAATCCGGAAAGGACTCATGAATTTTCCATAAAGAGACGGGGGTTTCGGTGATTAAGAGACAGTTTTTTATCGCGCTGATATTGATGTCGCTGCTTTCAGGATGCGGACTTAAAGGAGGACTGTACCTTCCTGAGGAGAGCAGCGATGAGAAGACTGCTGAGCCCGGGGTTTTGTCAGAAGATCCTTCTTTGAATCCGGCTTCTCCTGCGGCGCCGGCAGATGAAACTCCGGAAACAGACAGGGAGTAGCTGTTTTTTTTTTTCTTTTCTGTCCTTTTCCGATTATTGTGAGCCGGTTCCTTCCAGCGGAGCATCCGGATTTTGCAAATATCTGATGATATCCGCCTGTTAGCTGCTAAAATAACTTTCCGCGCGCTGGGCATTATTCCTGAAAAGAGGTATTTGACATGGAAACTTTTGAACGCAATGAAAAAGGCTCAATGATGGCTGAAGGAGTTTCAGTATCTTCTCTGGCCTTGCAGTACGGCACTCCCCTGTATATTTATTCAGAAAAGGCGCTGAGGGATCACTTCAGCGAATTTGATAAAAGCGCCGGTGATTTTCCGCACCTGATCTGCTATGCCGTAAAGGCCAACAGCAATCTTTCCGTGCTCAGGCTTATGGCTTCCCTGGGGGCCGGATTTGATATTGTGTCAGGAGGCGAACTGGCCCGGGTGCTTAAGGCCGGCGGAGATCCTGCCAGGGTGGTGTATTCGGGCGTAGCCAAAACAGAAAAGGAGATAACCTTTGCTCTGGATGCGGGGATTCTCTCCTTCAATGTGGAATCAGAGGCGGAAATGGAACGGATAAGCAGCATCGCCGCTGCCGCCGGCAAAACCGCCCGGGTTTCCGTCAGAGTGAATCCTGATGTGGATGCCGGAACCCATCCTTACATTTCCACCGGGCTTAAATCCAACAAATTCGGGGTGCCGGTGGAAAGAGCCTTCAGTCTTTATAAAAAGGCCCGGGATCTGCCCGGTCTTGAGATTGTGGGCATAGACTGTCACATCGGCTCTCAGCTCACCAGCCTGTCCCCCTTTGAGGATGCCATTGATCGTGTGATCCGGCTCATTGCAAGACTCAGAGAGGAGGGCATTAATCTGAAGCATATCGATGTGGGCGGCGGCCTGGGCGTCGTTTACAACGATGAAGTGCCGCCCTCCCGGAAAGCTTATATGGAAACGATTTTAAAGAAAATTCAGGGGCTGGGTCTCCTCCTTATCTGCGAACCCGGCAGATCCATGGTGGCCAATGCCGGTGTCCTGGTTTCTCGCTGCGAGTATTTGAAGGAAGGTGAACTGACGGATTTCTGCATTGTTGATACGGCCATGAATGATATGATCAGACCTTCTCTTTATCAGGCATGGATGAAAATCGAAGAGGCTGAAGCGGATGAAAGCATTCCGGAGAAGGTATTCAATGTAGTAGGTCCGGTATGCGAAACCGGAGATTTTCTGGGCAAGGAAAGAAGCCTCAGGGTTAAGCCCGGAGATTATCTGGTGATGCAGGGAGCCGGGGCGTACGGCTTCTCCATGTCGTCGAACTACAATTCCAGAACCCGGCCCTGCGAGGTTATGGTATCTGGAACAGAGCACCGGGTGATCCGCAGAAGAGAATCCCCCGAAGATCTCTGGCGCGGGGAAGAGCTTTAACAGTCGTCAGGTTCCGCCGGCGAACCTAATGGCCTGAGAGCGGTGATGGCGCAGGGAACAGGGAGAGGTCAATGCTTGTCCATTTTTCAAAAATGGAGTGTCTGGGACAGGATTTTATGGTTATGGATGCCGTAACCGAAAAAATTTTCCCAGTGCCTGAAAAGATCTCAAAATGGGCCCGGCGCTGTACCGGAGTGGGGTTTTCGGAATTTGCTCTGGTGGAACCCCCTTATGATCCGGATACTGATTTCTATTTCAGGGTGTTCGGAGCTTCCGGACAGGAGCGTCCCCTGAGCGGTCATGCCTCTCTTGCCATGGGGCGTTTTGTCAGAGACCGCCGGCTCATAAACCGTTCCCGCATCAGGGCCGGGTATAACGGCGGTCTGATGACTCTTGATGTCTCTGACGAAAATGAGATTTCCGCAAATCTGGGACTGCCGGTTTTCGATCCCTCCCGTTTGGGCTTTAAAACCAAGAAGCAGGAAAAGACCTACATTTTGGAATACGGCAAAAAAGGGGTTCTGGTGTCGGTGATCGGATTTCCGGATGTTCATGTGATAGTGGAATCCTGTGATTTGGAAAAGGCGGATGCCGCGGGCATGGGGCAGGCTCTGGCAGCATTGGATCGCTTTTCCGGGGCTCCCCAGGTTGATTTCATGGAAGTGATAAACAGGCATGAATTGTCGTTAAGGAGCTATCGTCAGGAAAAGGGGGAATGCCCGTCCTCCGGAACCGGAGCTGCAGTAAGCGCTGTTGCCGGCTTCATGCATGATATTCTGGACTCTCCCGTAAAGATTGTTTCAAGGTCGGGAACCGAGGAGGTGTGCCGGAACAATGACGGTTCCGTTTCTCTCACCGCCCGGGTAAATTTTGTATTCAGCGGCATGGTTGAAATCTGACGCTTGCAGCCAGCCGTTGCCTTCCGCTGGTTCTTTTTGCATGTTCTGTTGCAGAAATTTTCGGAGATGGACTAAATGACATCCGATGATGGTTTTTCTTTTCAGGAGAATTCTCTCTTTCCTCCCGTAGCTGATTTTCTGGAATATCTGATTCTGGAACGCAATTACAGCGAAAAAACAGTGGAATCATACCGGCTTACCCTTAAAAGGGCAGTGTATGAGCTCTATAATTTGTATCCGGAAATCAGATCCTGGGAAGATGTCACTCCGGTAAACATCCGCAAAATTCTCCGCGCGCTGGAAAATCTTAATGATCCCTCCAAACGCATGTCCGGCAGATCCAAGGCTCATTTTCTGAGCGTTTTAAGAAGCTTTCATAAATTCCTGCGCAGCAAAGGGCGGGTCAGCAATGATTTCATGTTAAATATAGAAACACCAAAGTATCAGCCCAAGCTTCCGGAATACCTTACAGAAGATCAGTTCAGCGAACTGATAAAGCTGCCGCCGAATCCGGAGCCGCGGGATTACCGGGACAATGCCATTATCGAGCTTTTGTTTTCCAGCGGTTTACGGGTGGCAGAGGCGGTTTCGCTGACATTGGAGGACGTGGATCTGGAACACGGCATGCTGCATGTGGTAGGTAAAGGTAACAAGGAGCGGTATGTTCCCTGCGGCGATTACGGGATCAGAGCTCTTACGAGATGGTACCATGTCAGAGATACCTATGAACCGTTATGCTCCAATGTCTTTATTAACAGATACGGCAATCCGCTGACCACCAGAGCGGTGCAGATCATGATCAAGAAGAAGGGGCTGGAACAAGCTCTTCCGGTACAGGTTCATCCTCACAAGCTCAGACATTCCTTTGCCACGGAAATGCTCCGGGGCGGGGCTGATATTAAGGTCATTCAGGAGTTGATGGGGCATGCCTCAACTAATACTACCGGTGTTTATCTCCATCTGGACATCGGAGATCTTAAAAAGGTGTATGACAAAAATCATCCTCTGGCGCTGAAGAGCAGCGAAAATCAAGGGGATAACCTGAACAGCGAAAAAGACGGGACAAAGTGATTTTCTTTAAATCCTTCACAAGACCTCGGGCGATATGCTTTGATCTTGATGATACCCTTTACGACAATACGGTTCCGATAGCTGCTGCCGAAAGATATATCAGAGAGTTTGCCGGGAAACATTATCTCGGCGGCCGGACTTTATCTCCGGAAGAATATGCTGAAACCAAAGCGGCTGTCATAAGAGAATGTCCGGATCTGGCAGCGGATGTTTCCATGGTGCGGTATTTTGCTTACCGGCAGATCCTTTTGGATTTCGGATATCCCAGGGAGGAGGCCGGTGTTCTGGCTCATGGCATTACCGAGGAATTTATCAGGGTGCGTTCCCGGATAGAAATACCGGATGATGCGCTGGAAACTCTGCTGGTTCTTCGTAAACATTATCCTCTGGCGGCATTGTCCAACGGTAATGCCGATATGAAAAGAACGCGTCTTGCCCCGGTCTTTGAACACATCTGGCGACCGGTGTCAGGTTTTTCTCCGAAGCCGGCCGGAGATTTGTTTTGGATGGCTGCCGGTTACTACGGGATTTCTCCCTCGGAATTGCTGTTTGTCGGAGATGATCCCCTGAATGACATCTCAGGAGCCCTGCGTTTCGGCTGTCAGGTTTGCTGGCAGACGCAGTACCGGAAACCGGAACGAGAGATCATGTCTCTCCCTCATGTTATGATTTCCCACATTCGGGAGCTTATTGATTTACTGCTATAATTTTGCCGGACGGTTCCGGAGCTAATCATGTAACTGGTTATAGCAAAATGTTCCACGTGGAACAATATGGTGTTTCACGGAAATACAGCGGTGTTGTCCGTTTTTTTTCATAATGTTCCACGTGGAACAGTTTCCGGAAAACAGCAGAGCAGGCTGTTTTTTTAGCTGGTTTCTTAAATGACAGGAATACCCAAAAATGAAAGATTCTGATCAGATTACCGCCGGGTTAAACGAGGAACAGAAGGAAGCTGTAACAGCTCCGCGGCAGAATATTCTGGTGCTGGCAGGAGCCGGTACCGGGAAAACACGGGTGCTGGTTTCCCGCATTGCCTATCTGGTGGAACGCTGCGGGGTGGATGCAAACCGTATATTGGCAGTAACCTTTACCAATAAGGCCGCCAGGGAAATGAGGGATCGTTTGGCTCTTATTCTGGGAGAGCACAGTTCCCGCCGGCTTTGGGCTTATACCTTTCATACGGCATCCTCTCATATACTCAGAAATTTTGCCGCTGAAGCCGGACTCACCAGAAATTTCACCATTATTGATACTGCCGATCAGCTGTCTGTGGTTAAGAAGGTGATGGAGGAACTGAAGCTGCCGGCAGAGGTCTGGGTTAACAATGTCAAATACAATGCCCGCAACTATCTTCAGAAAATCATGGATGAAAAGGCGCGGGGAAATCGTCCTGGCATGGAGGGAGAGAGTATTCTGCCCAGCTTTTATGATGTTTATGCTCAGTATCAGAACAGATGCGATAAAAGCGATCAGGCAGATTTTGAGGAGCTTATTCTCAGAACCTGCGAGCTTATTGAGAATCAGCCGCGGGTAAGACAGTATATCCGGATGAAATTTCAGGAAATTCTGGTGGACGAGTTTCAGGATACCAACAGCCTGCAGTATCGCTGGCTGAAGCTGATAAGCGGCGCGGAAAACCTGGATCCCGAAAAGAAGCCGGCTAATGTTCTTATAGTGGGAGATGATGATCAGTCTATTTACGGCTGGCGCGGCGCGGCAGCGGAGAATATGTTTTATTTTCAGAAGGAATTTGCCCCGGTAAAAATGATCAAGCTGGTGCAGAATTACCGTTCCACAAAGGCTATTCTGAGCAATGCTAACAGTCTGATAAAGAATAATACCAGGCATCTGGCGGAAAAGAATCTGATTACTCATAACCCGGATGCCACCATGGTCAAGCTATTGGAATCCTATGATAACAACGACGAAGCTGAAGAAATCGCCAAAACCATCAGAAAGCTTGTGGACAATCTAGGCCGGGATCCCTCTGATATTGCCGTTCTCTACCGCACCAACGCGCAGTCTCGTCTCATTGAAAAAGAGCTGGTTGCGTACGGCATAGAATATAACATTTATGGCGGCGCGCGCTTTTATGACCGGGAGGAGGTCAAAAACGCCCTTGCCTATCTCCGGCTGATAATCAATCCTGAGGATAACATTTCATTCAGCAGAATCGTCAATGTTCCCTCCCGTAAAATCGGCAAGGTTACCCTGAGTAAAATTGAGGCTTTGCATCATGAGTTTGGCGTAAGCATGTTTCGGGCTGCCGAAATGTATGTCACCAAAAACAAATCACGGCCTCTTAAGGATTTTATTGCGCTGATTAAGGGGTTTGCCGCCCGTCTTGAGGAAATTCCCGGCAAGAGCGAGGATATCGCCGCATTTCTGAAAAGCGTGATTACGGACAGCGGTCTTCGTGATTATTATCAGGAAAAAACAGCCAAGGAGGAAGCCGACAGAAGCATTGACCGCACGGGCAATCTTGATGAGCTGATATCAGATATTGCCAACCGTGATTATCTGGAAGTTGAGGATCAGGGGATTGAGGCTCAGGGAATGGCGGAACCGGAATCAGATGAAGAAGATGATGCAGATAACAGCGATAATAAATACTCTTTAAGAGATTTTATTCAGATATATTTAGCGTCTGCCGCTCTTATGCCCAGCTCTGAGCTTCTCAAAAGCGAAGAAAACCACGCTGTCAATCTGATGACTATTCACTGTTCCAAAGGACTGGAATTCGGGGCGGTGATAATTGCCGGTTTTGAACAGGGATTGCTGCCGCTGGAGCGGTACAGCAGCTTTGAAAAAGAGGATGAGCGTCTTGAAGAGGAGCGCCGGCTGGCCTACGTTGCGATCACCAGAGCCAAGGAGCTTCTTTTCCTGTCATATGCCCAGACCCGGATGTCCTACTATGGGACATATAATACCGGTGCCAGCAGCTTTGTGGAGGAGCTTGATCATAACTGTCTCGACACGGATCTGGACTTCCTTGATGCCTGATCCGGAAACCTTCACCGCCGGGCCGGTTTTTTACTGCGGAACAGGGACTGACTTTGGATATTGAGACGGATCTCAAATTTTACTAGACAAAAGCCGCCGGGGGTGATACCCTTAACGCCACAAGGTCGCGTGGCCTTTGTTTCATTGTAATCTTTCTTTAATTTTTCCGCAGTCTGACCCGATCTTTTTCTCCGGGTGATATGCGTCTTCGCACTCAATT
>NZ_JBGVBR010000186.1:0-3706 GCF_045225735.1 Succinimonas sp.
CCATGAAATCAGGACAGCCGGGCACAGATTTCATGGTCTGACAGGGCCGCTAGCGTAGCGTAATCATGAGTTTTGCCGCTCCTGCAGTGCAATAAAATGAGGCCGCATTTCAGGAAAAGACTTAAATGCCGGCATCTGACTTGACTCTGATCTCCGGTTTAGGCTCTGGCCGATCTCCAGTTGCGTTCGGAGAGCGCCGGGGCAGAGCCCGTCGTACTGTCCCGGGAGATGCGGCTTCTCTGCATCAGGGCGGACATGTTAATGCATACCAGAGACATGGTTCCGGGGACGGGGTGAGATCTCAGGTGGGTGCCCAGTCCCAGCGCCCGGGATCCGTCAAGCCGGAGTCCCGGAATGGTGCCGCTGTCAATATGAAGCTCCAGGCTGACGGATAAGTGCTTCTTAAGATACATCCCGATAAGCTCGTGCATCTCCCGGAAATACTGACTGTCCGGCATATAAAGAAAGCTTTCCCGATAGCTTAAGGGCCCGATTTCAATACAGAGATCCTGAGTGATGGTGCGGTAGCGGGTGCCGATCTGGGCGTTGAGACCTAATACGGAGGTGTCCGGATCTCCCAGCTTCATTCTCACTTCCCGGGGGATCGGATGGGATTTTTCTATAAAATCCCGGACTCTGATGCGGTTCCCGAAATGGTTTTTCAGGATGCTCTCCAGTCCGTTTTTGCCGCGGCTTTCGCGTATCATGATCACCGAGCGGGACAGAGGGGCTGACGGAGGCAGATCCGTTTTTATCCGGGAAACCAGATGATTGAGGCTCAGAAAGGTATTCAGAAGAACGCTGTTCTTCCTGTCAAAGGCCATGGAGACCTCGTACATGCTGAAGGCCCGGCAGTAAAGGGTCAGAAAACGATGGTTAATGATGTCCAGAAAGCGTCTTATGACCGGATCGGTATTGTTCAGGCTGCGGTGGTAGATATAGTCGGTGATTTCCAGCGGCAAGGGGCCGTTCGGACCTGACAGGCCGAAGAACGTCACCGTAATGTTAAGCACCTCCTGGCCGGCGGGGGCGGACTTGGTTACCGAATGAATTTTTCTGTCATTGTAGCTCAGAGCGGGTATCTGTCCGAAACGCACCGGTTCCAGAGCCGGGGCTCCGGCATAGCCGATACGGGGCAGATCCCGGTTCTGGTTTTCCAGGAGCCGTATCAGCCAGAAAAAATCCGGCTCCTGGCCGCGGGCGGCAGCCTGGGCAAAGTATTCTGTTATCTTTTCGGATTCTTGCATGACAAGACCAGTCCTCTTTCATCTGAACAGATATCAACGGTCAGGGGGATGCTGATATCCCGGTAGGTCATAATCAGCTCCGCCAGCACCCGGGCAAAGGCGAACAGTCCTATGCCCTCAAGCTCCTTCTGGCCCAGCGTCAGGGTAATATGGTAGCCTTTCTCAAAGAACACCACTCCCTTGCTGATGAAGCGGTATACCCGGGAGTCGATCCGGAGTTTTTTCAGGGAAGCCTTCAGCCTGTCTGTTTCCTCTGCTGATTTTGAGGAGCTGGGGGTGAACATTTCCTTCAGGGTGAAGATCATGTTTTCATCTCCGCCGGCAATAAGCGAGTCAAAATTGCACATGATATAGGACAGTCTCTTAAAATCGTTTGCAGATCCGGCGGTTACCAGGGGCATGCGAGGTTTGGTTACTGTGGTGATAATGTCAGCGTTGCGAATTTCCCCCAGAGAGCCGGTGCTGAGCCGGTCTCCGATGGAAAGGCTGCCGGGAAGATCCGCATTGGTCACCAGACAGTCAGCGGAAAACTGCATGCGGTTCTGCATGTTGTCCAGAAAATCCTTTCCCGAAAACGTCAGGAAAGCTTCCTGCTTCCGGTAGGCCCGGGTTTCGGAATGCGCAAAGCCCTGCCGGGATCGGCGGTTTACGGTAAAGAAGTTGCGGTATTCCGCGCCGCTTTTCTGGGCGTGAGAGGAAAAGAACGGATAGGCCTGAAAAAGCGGAAGCCCGGAGCTGTCGAAGAAATCCGCTTTTTCGACATAGAAGACCTCGTAGTCGCTCTGATGGGTGCTGTCAATGGTGAGATTGACTTCATGCTCCCGGTTCAGGAAGACGCGGGCGGATCTGTGCCGGAACAGATTTACCAGGGGAATCGCATTAAGCAGCAGGGAATTGCCGGAAAACCGGGATTCCTGCCTGAAGCTGTGCGCTCTTGTGAAAACCAGCACCAGGGAAATCTCATGGGTGGCTATGTTCCGGAAGGCATCTTTAAGTCCCCGGATCCTGATGTACTTCATAATGTCCGGGAAATTAATATATCTGGTGAGAATGCTCACGCCGGATATTTCTTCAGTCCCGGACAAATGCGGCACGTCATCCCCGTCCAGAATTGAGAGCTCGGCGGTTACTCCGGGAATGGGGCGGTAGGAGCCGTCCTGAAGCTTCAGATAAGCCCCCCGGAGGCAGGTTAGCAGATATTCCGCCAGCGCTGAAGCGTCCTGCAAGGGGATGTTGGCATAAATGTCAAGATATTCCGGAGCAATGCTGTCGAAGGTTCCGGAGCCCTCGGTGTTCAGCTTCAGGGTCAGCGCATTGCGATAGCCTTCCTTGGTGAGGCCGGCGATTTCGGTATCATGATCCGAGAACTGGATGCCGGTGATGGAAACGGGGTGCAGTTCGGTTTCAAAGAAGTTTACAAAAACCACCGGAGCCGTGCTTTCGGCGGAGGTTCTGGAAAACCTGCTGCCCCGGAGCACCCGGAGGCTCCCGTTCCGTATTCTGGAGAGATCCGCCCGGGAGATCATGGCATTGCAGAAGGCGGGCACCGGAGCCAGAGCCATGGGGCACACTGCATAGAGCACGGCCTCCAGAAAACGGGAATAACCCCGCTCCATCTGTTTTTCCACCCGGGCTCCCAGAAACGCCGTTCCCTCGATAAGTCTTTCGATAAAGGGATCCTGACACTCAATGGCATTCAGATCCAGCCGGGCGGCCACGTTGGGAAACTCCCGGGCGAACTCCGCGCTCAGCCTCCGGATATAGGAGAGATTGTCGTTGTAATATGAAAAGAATTCCTTCGCCATTACGAATCCTCGGCATTAATGATGGATCTGCCCGTTTCCAGCTCCATGTAGAAATTGCAGGAAAAGTCATCACTGATGGATTCGATGGCAAAACGGGCTTCTATGTGCAGAGAAAAGCTGCAGTGATCTGATTTTTCATCCTCGAATCTGGTGATTATCAGCGTATTGGGGTTCAGCCGGGGTTCAAAGCATCTGATTTGCCAGGCGATTTCCTTTTTCACCATTTCAAAAATCTCTGGGCTGTTGTCGAGGCCGCAGAAATCAGACAGCCCGTAGCAGACCACGGAGGTTTTGGCGTCAGGCCATTTGTCTATTTCTTCAGGACGGGGATGCATCCGGGAGCTGAAAAGCATTCTGAGATTGGCCAGCACGTCCTCCTCCATATGCTTCCGAAAATACTCCTCGGGGGAAAGGTCGGTGTCCGGGGTATCCGTAGCTGAAAGTCTGGAAAGCACACAGGGATGATACCGATCCCCGGCATAAATCTTTTTGACCATGAAAAACGATCCTTTGCTTAGCCGCGGCGGGGCTTGACTTAAAGCCGGGCGGCCTGAAAGCCTCCCTCTCCGCCGTTTTTATCATAGCATATCAGGAACAGCCTTTTCCAAAACCTTGCCACGGAAATGTTTACGGGATCTGATGTTAGGGGCCAAT
>NZ_JBGVBR010000187.1:0-4208 GCF_045225735.1 Succinimonas sp.
ATGATAACTGAATGCCGGACTTAGCAGAAGGATGTCTGAAGGCCGTCAGAAAAACTCCCGGCTTGCTCTTATGGACAGTGCTTTCCCGGGGATTTCCCGGACTGTTTCAGGAGTCTTTCCGGTTTGCGGCGGTTTATCACAGCTTCGGTGATTCATTTATTTGCAAAAACAGATCCTTGGTCTCAATTTTCATTTTTGGAGGTTTAATTTTCTGAAAGCGTCTTCATGTAATGAATATACTTTAAGTTAGCATTAAACAGTTTTGTCCCTTCATGTTTTTCAGACGAGGAACCAGATATGACAGACAACAACCTTTTTTCAGACGATGAAAAAGCGAAGATCAGCAGTTTTGAAGCTCAGTACAGCGGCAGCGAGGTTGCCGGAAAGTTTTGGGACGACTTCAAGGCCTATGTTACCGGACTTCCCAAGGCCAGCGTGCTGATTCTCGGGGGCAGCGGCGCCGGCAAAAGCACCCTGGTAAATCTGGTTTTCAACAGCGAGATCGCCAAAGCCGGTTCCGGCCGTCCTGTTACCAAGGGCATCGAGCTTTATAAGAATGACCTCGTTAACATCTATGACAGCGAGGGATATGAATTCGGTGAAGAGAAGCAGCAGCATTTTGAAAACCTGATTTTCGGGTTCATGGACGAGCATGAAGTAAGCGGCGATCCCATTGATGTGATCTGGTACTGCATCAGCATTCCCGGAGCCCGGGTGGTGGATACCGATATCAATGTCATCAACCGGCTGAATTCCATGGGGAAGCCGGTAGCCGTGGTATTTACCCAGGCGGATCAGGCCTCGGAGGAACAGAGTCAGTCTCTCCAGAATGAGGTGCTCTCCCGTACCAGCGTCAGAAGCGATGCCATTTTTGAATCTACAAGCGATCGCTCCATTGAATTGCCCCGGGGCATTAAGGAGCTCTATGAATGGACCCGGGACAGACTGCCCGAATCCCGCAAGGTATCCTTTATGGGCGCGGCCAGAAGAGATATGGCCAAGAAGAGCGCCGAGGTGGACAGCATGATTACCAAATACACCGCCACCGCTTTCGGTCTCGGAGCAGTTCCCATTCCGGTTCCCAGCGCAGCAGCCCTGGTGCCCCTGCAGATGAAGATGCTGTCCGAAATCGCCGTAAGATGGAACGTGCTTTCCATCCAGCAGTCCATGGGGACAATTCTTACGGAGATGGTCACCACCACCGTGGGGAGAACCATCGCCGCCACCCTGCTTAAGCTCTTCCCCGGGGTAGGTTCCGTTCTGGGAGGCGCGATTAACGGCGGCGTGGCCGCAGCAGTGACCTACGGCACCGGAAAGGCCTTCAATTACGCCTGCCGCAAGATGCAGGAGAGCGACCTGGACGGCACGAAGTTCGATATGAATGAGTTTCTCAAGAACGACTTTGTGAAGATGGCAATGGAGATGGCCATGAATTACAAATCCGGCAAATAACCCCCGGAAGGGCATGTCCCGGCCGTAGCAGGGACAGCTGAGAAAAAGACTGCTCCGGGCTTCCGGTCAGTCTTTTGTATTTTGATAAACCAGAGGAGGCGTCATGGCAGCTAATACCGACAGTACGTCAGGCCCTTTAACCAATGTTCTTATTCTCGGCAAAACCGGTGTCGGGAAATCCGCTCTTTTGAACTATCTTTTCGGGAAAAAGGTCGCCAGCTCCGGCACCGGCTCCCCGGTGACCACCAAGGGCATCCATCCCAAGGAACCCTTTAAATACGGCAGCATGAACATCAAAATCTGGGACAGCTGGGGGCTTGAGCCCGGGGACAGCGAGACCTGGAAATCCATTATCACTTCGGCCATTGCCGAAACCCGGGCGGCCAGAGTCCGGGACTGGTTTCATACCATTGTCTACTGCGTGGACGCTCAGAAGAGCCGTATTGATGACTTTGAGATCCAGTCGATCATAAAGCCGCTTCTGGAAGACGGCAATCAGATCGTTTTTGTGCTCACCAAGTCTGATGTGGCCGGAGAAGCAAAGATAAAGGAAACTACCAAGGTCATTAACAAGGATTGCCCGGGATCCCCGGTGATCCCCATGGGATCCGAGGAGATAAAGCTCCGGGGCGGCAAAACCACCAAGCCCTTCGGAAGAGAGCAGCTTCTGAGCCACATTGCGATAAACCTCCGGCACAATCTCATGAACCAGTTCTGCCGGAACACTCAGGAGCAGGCCAAACGCTTTGCCGGGCATGCCCATAAAAGGGTGATGGATGAGGTCAAAAAGGAGCTGGGGACACTGGGAACCGCCACCTACGGCAAAAAGTTCGAGGCTTATCTGGGGGATAAGATCTCCCGGGAATACCAGCTGGCCACCGAGTCGCTTTTCAGTTTGACGAACCGGAATTATCAGGAGATCAACCAGCTTTCCTCCTCGGTCTTCAGCGAATTCCGGGGCGAGGTCATTGCTTTTGAAAAGGAGCTTCTCCCGGCTGTAGCGGTGTCCTCCAAGGTAAAGAGTCTTTTCAGCAGAAAGGATCTTCTGGCGCTTCTGGCTGGAGGCCCCGGGTTCCTGTTTCTGTTTGTGAAGAACCTTTTAAGGGCGAAGCACTATGCCCAGGAAACCGAAAAGCTGCTAAAAGCCGCAGACGAGCGTCTTAAGAACGAAGCCGAGACTCTCCTCAAAAAAGTGCGGGAGCGGGAGAAGTCCCGAACCTGGAAGGTCTGAGGCCTGCTTACGGCTTTCATCTTGTTCTCTCAGCCCCTGATGAAGTTTGCAGGGGCTTGTTTTTTTGAGAGGCGTCTTCAGGAAATGTTTTAAAGTATGTCCCGGTGCATTACAATACTGAGCAGGCCTGAGAGAAGACAAATAATGACGCAGGAGGCAGGCTCAGGCAAATTCTGAGAAGCATTATTTACGGAGAACAGCACAATGACGGTAATGACAGCAATAACTGCAAAAACAGGTTTACGGAACATGCTTATAAGAGCGGGGGCCGGAGCGGCTCTGGCACTGGGGCTCGCGGGAGCGGCCCAGGCCGGAGACGGCATAGAGCCCGGGCGCTACGCCATAAAGCAGGGCGGCAACTTCTACAACTATCACACCTTCAGCTGCGCCGGCCAGAGCGCTTTCTACTGCGGCTATCTTGATGAAAAACTGTTAACCCCGGAGGAGCAGTCTCTTCTGGAGGATGCGGATTCCGTGATCGGGGACATCACCATTCAGAAATCCGAAAAGGGCGACAATTACGCCGCTGCCGGCAATTTCTATCTTTCCCGGGTCTGCACCCTTTCCACTGCCGACCGCAGCGAGGACGAGGGCCGCTATATCACGGTTCCCTGCAAAATGAACCATGATTCCGGAGAACTGGCTTGTCTGTTTCATGCGGATTACGACATTCCCGGCATTACCTTTTACATGAAGCAGAATCCGGATAAATCCCTGTCTCTGCGCCTTGAGATGGAGTCCGAGCCTGAGGATCTCCCGCAGAATTACCGGGACTGCATGACCGAAATGTCTTCCCGGAAGCTGGCCTGGGAGCCGCAGAAGGATTACGAGGACAATATGTTCATGTCCGCCAGAATGCGCTATTTCCGGAATGACGGGGAGCTTAACGCCAAGTGGAATGATCTGTCCCGGGAGAAGAGGAAGGAGCTTTTGCCGGCTCAGAGAAAGTGGATCAAGTCCAAGGATAAGTTTTGCGGCCCCATCGATCCGAAAAAGGATCGGGTAAAGCTGATGAGCGCCTATGAATGCCACGCCGCCATGACTGAAAAGAGAACCTACGAGCTGGAGTAATGAGAACCGGGACGGCGCTGCGTGATTGACCCGGCGGCCGCCGCAAAGAGAAACCGGAAGCACCGATGCGAAAAAGGGAGCCTGTTTGCTCCCTTTCTGTTTGCCCGGATTTTCACCTGAGCGCGGCATTCAGGTTCAGGACGCCGGAAGCCAGATGTTCACCTCCATGCCGTTTGCCTTCTTGCCAAACGGTTCAGGCTCTAAACCCAGAGCCTCCGTTTTCTCTTCGTCCTGTTCCCTGTTTTTATTTTTCCCTCTTAGTCTTTTGGCAAAAATTCCTCAATGTCTCTCTCTCCCGTCATGACCTGGTACTCCTCATGTTCCATGACGCACATTTTGGTCACCTCGGCCTGATGTTCTGAGAGAAGAGGCTTCAGCAGGGAATCCTCCGGCATTTTATCAATTGCCGCGCTGACAGCCGCGGCCATAGTGATGTTCGGGTCAGCGGTATAAA
>NZ_JBGVBR010000188.1:0-6387 GCF_045225735.1 Succinimonas sp.
GGCTTTTGACAGCGCCGCCTTTCTGGAGCAGGTACCGCATCAGAGCGGCGTGTACCGGATGTTCAGCAAGGACAATGTGATAATCTACATCGGGAAGGCCCGAGATCTTAAAAAGCGCCTTTCCTCCTATTTCCGGAAGGATCTTCCCAATATCAAGACCCGCAATCTGGTGGCCGCCATCCACCATATTGAATACACGGTGACGTTTTCGGAAACCGAAGCCCTGATCCTGGAATGCAACCTCATCAAGGAATTCCAGCCCAAATACAATATCCTCCTCCGGGATGACAAGTCCTATCCCTATATTCTCATCACCGATGAGAGGCATCCCCGCATTGCCTGCATCCGGGGCCGCAAGGATCAGAAGGGCCGCTACTACGGCCCCTTTCCCAGTCCCGGAGCCGTCAGGGAAGCTCTTCACCTTATGGAGGTGATTTTTCCGGTAAGACAGTGCGAGGACAGCGTTTACCGGAGCCGTTCCCGTCCCTGTCTCAGCTGGCAGATAAAGCGCTGCATGGCTCCCTGCGTTCCCGGATACTGTACCGACGAGGAGTATCAGGAGCAGGTGAAAATGGCCCGCATGTTTCTGGAGGGGAGATGCCCGGAGATCATTAATAATCTGGCCGCCCGCATGCAGGCTTTGAGCGACAATCTCGAATTTGAAAAGGCCGCTCTGGCGCGGGATCAGCTTCTGGCGCTCCGGAAGGTGCAGGAGCAGCAGACGGTGAGCGGGGACATTGACCGCAACATGGACGTCATCGGTTCCGCCACGGGCTTTGGCATGGCCTGCATTCATGTGCTCTTTATCCGGGGCGGGCGCATCCTGGGCACCCGGAGCTATTTTCCGGGCCTGCGCGGCGGGGATTCCGAAGAGACGGAACGGGAGGAGGTGGTCAGGGCCTTTATGCTGCAGTTTTACCTTAATTCCAAAAGCAGCCGCACGGTTCCCGAGGAGATCGTTACCGAGTTCGCCGGGGAGGAACAGGCCGAATTTGAAAAGGCCATAGAGAGCATTGCGGGCTTTAAGGTGCGCATCACCGCGGATCCCGGAGGGGAAAGAGGGCGTTATCTCAAGCTCGCCACCACCAATGCCGCGTCTTCCCTGAAGGCCCGGGCCGGACATGAGGAAACTCTCCGCAAGCGTACGGAGGCTCTGGAGGAGCTTCTGGGAGTTTCCGGAATTTCCCGCATGGAGTGCTATGACATCTCTCACACCATGGGAGAAGCCGAGGTGGCCTCCTGCGTGGTGTTCGGAAGGGACGGCCCGGAAACCTCCGAATACCGCCGCTACAATATCACCGGCATTACCCCCGGGGATGACTTCGCCGCCATGCATCAGGTGCTGACCCGCAGGCTCGGCAATCTGGAGCCCGGGAAGATCCCCGATATCATGTTTATCGACGGCGGCGCGGGGCAGCTTTCGCAGGCGGAGGAGGTGGTGTCCGCAGCCTTCCGGGATCGGGAGGACGTTAAGCCGCCCCTCCTTATCGGGGTGGCCAAGGGCGAGGGCCGGAAGCCCGGGCTGGAAACCCTCATTCGGGGCTACAGCCGGGAGGAGTATCACCTCACACTGGACAATCCCGCTCTCCAGCTGGTGCTTCATATCCGGGACGAATCCCATCGCTTTGCCATTACCGGCCACCGCCGGAAACGGGAGAAGGCCCGGAATGTTTCCCGGCTTCAGGATATCCCGGGCATCGGAGAAAAGCGCCGCCAGAGCCTCCTGACCCATCTTGGCGGCATGAAGGAGGTGTTCGGGGCCAGCGCCGAGGAGATCAGCAAGGTGCCGGGCATTTCCCGGAAAATGGCTCAGGAGATCTACAGCTTCCTTCATGAATAGCTCTTTCCCGGTTTTGAAAATGACTGCCTCCGCCGAAATTTCGTGACACCTCCTTACGGCAACCCTGACAGTCTGTTCTTCATATTCCTGATCCCCCTTGTCAGCTCTGGCGTACTCAGAACGGGAGAAAAACGCCGAAAACACTCTTGGCAAAACAGATTCAGTTCAGCCTGAATAATGAGGGGCTGCCGCAAAAAAAAGGGCCGTTTCGGCCCTTCTTTCGTACTGTCAGACTTTCCTTGATATCACAAAGCCTGACATCCAGCTGCTAATCAGCAAGCTCCGCGTTTACCAGTTCCGGTACTGTTCCCGGTCCGAAATACGCGCCTCTCCTGCCGATGTGCTGATTGTTGTAAGGTCCGGCAGCTGGTCCCCCGGCATTAGACCCCCATTCCCAGCGTCTGTAATACGGGTCAGCGGTAATAGAGCCGTTCGCATCATATTCGGTCTTGGATGAACTGTGCCCGTCATAGATATAGGCCCAGGCCTCGACAACATCGTTGTAGCTAACCCCTTTATGAGCGTCATCCTCCGGAGCACGTCCCTTCTGTCCGAAGATGTCGGATCCCCAGCAGTACAGACGAGCGGACTCGCTTGCCTTTTCCGCCGGAGCGACAATGCACTTGGAGTGTTTGCCCATGGAAGGAGAGAACAGAAAATCGGGCAGACGTTCGTAATTAGTCATGTAGTACGTATCACCCGACTGGTCAAGCCAGCTGCCGCTGACTCCGGGATAGGCGGAGCCGTAACGGCTGTTGCCGGAATTCATTTCAAACAGCCATCCGTAAGGATTAGCTAAATGATACCGGCTTGCGGCGCTCGGGTCTGATATGACATAACCGTCAGTTCCAATCCCGGTTTTGGCAGACTTCTCGTCCTCGAAGGATCCTTCGGAAATCAGAGGAAGGGAAATGAAAGCTAAATCAGTTCCCTCTGAAGTCCATACCGGGTCAAAACGCGAAGCGCTGCCTATCTGGTTACTCTGATTGCCTACCCAGTACCACTGTTCAGCCACAGAATCTCCCACGGTGACATTGCGGGAAACGAACAGCGCCGAGTCATAAGCATCGATGCTGATCTTGCTTCCGGGATAAACCAGATTGTGGGAAACCACACCATAAAGATTCACGTTGAACTGACTGCCTACAGTGCCGTACTCATCAGGAATGCCTTCATGGATAACACTCACGCAGTCACTGTATTTGTCATTGGCGGCGCACTCATTCAGGAAATCACCATACGCTTCATGTCTTTCCAGGAGATCTTCATGATTTACAAACGGAACGGGGAGATAATTCTGGTAGGCTGACTTCTCGTCTCCCACATATACCGGGTAATTGGAGCAATTTACGCCGGCATCGGTTTTGGTCGGATCAGAATCCCAGAATACGCAGCTTTCCGGATTTTCGCCTTTGAAAAAGGTCTGCGTACCGACAAATTCCAGATACTTCGCATCCTGCAATGCCGTCACCGGAGCGCTGAACAGTGGATGGTAATCGCCGTCGCTGTCCAGGACATGGCGGTCTTTCAGGAACAGCCCTGCATTATGGTAGCCATCACTCAGAGTATGTCCGTCCTGAACCCAGTATTTCGCATATTTCTCAGCGATTTCCGGAGTCATATACTGACGCCAGTTGTGGGTAACCAGACCGTGAGAATCATTGCCCCAGCAGTATATGGTACTGTTATCCGTACCCTCCGAGGATGTCGTAGCGCAGAAAGCCCAGGCCCCGGCCGTTACACTCGTAACTGACTCAACCGTATCAGGGAACTTAACCTCCACAGGATAAGGAACAGCTTTCAGAGTGATAGGAAGCGCGTCGCCAAACTGATCGGTTATAGCAGCGAATGCAGAGGTCTCATCATCGTCAAGATCCTGTCCCAGCTGTTTGGACGTGTTGTCCCCCCAGCAGAGCAGTTTGGAAACCTGCTTGTATTCATTGCCGCTGCCGGCCACCGGAGGCTCCCTCAATACAGAAGCGCATACCGTGTTATTGGAGATTGCCAGATATTCGGCATTGTTCAGATATTCGCTGTCGCCGTTGCCGTTTTTAGCATTCAGAACCTGAACTGCGACTGGCTCAGCACCTGAGAATTCGCCGTTGCCCAGCTGCCCGTACTTGTTAGATCCCCAGCAGTAAACTTCGCCGCCGAAGGTCACAGCGCAGGCAAACTTGCTGCCGGTCTCCACGGACAGAACATTGTTCAGCGGAGCGCCGTCCTCTTTCCTGACGGTAACCATCTTCCAGCTGTAAAGATCCTTAACAGCTGCGCCGTCTTCATAGAGACTGCCTTCGGGATCCGTAAAGTACTTCGGATCGCCCAGGTTGCCCCAGGAGTTGTTGCCCCAGCAAAGCACCCGGCGGTTTTCATTAACGCCGCATCTGAAGTCTTCACCCCGGCCTGAAGACAGCTGCACGAAGGATTTCTCCATTACACTGCTGAGATTGGCCTGGTAATCGCTGAAACTGAAGCTGTCGTCCTCCTGGCTTTTATCAATGATTTCATCAGCAGCCACATCAAGGCGCTCATTGATCAGCGTCAGTTCCTTCATGACTCCGTCAGCATTTAACCCGGAGCTTCCTTTCTTCAGAACCTTGGCAGATGATGGTGTCATGCCCATGCTGATGATGAGTTCGTCTGCCAGCAGGGCCTTGAGTTTATCTTTGCCAAGAGCCGCCGGAGTATCTGCTCCTGCCAGGTAATCACTTCCGAGCACGCCTTTTTTAATACCAAGGCTCTTGGCAATCAGACCCATCAGCGCGCTGTACGCGTTATTTGTCATTTCCTCGTCTCCCGCTGCTGTGTCGGCGAGGGTTGAGAAAGGTGTTATCCGGGATATGTATTCATCGCAGATCCCGGTTTCGCAGAGGACGTTCTTATCATTGTTCTTGTAGGTCTTCGGACTGTACATACGGGAAGTCAGTATCAGATCCTGCGTCAGAACAGATGCTGACCAGGGGAGATAACTTTTCGCGCCCTTGCCGGCGCTGGCGATCAGTCTTATACCGCCATTTGCGCTCAGCTTGCTCAGAAGATCAGAGGAAATGCTGATTTCGGCATACCCCGTTGCATCGGTTTTCGCCGCAGGCTCATTGTCATCGCAGGCGCGGTTGTCGTTAAAATCAACGCATACATCTGCTCCTGATACATAACCGGCAAGCATCTGAACTGCCAGATTATCAGACTCGGGTTCAGGCTCAGGCTCGGGTTCAGGCTCAGGCTCGGGTTCAGGCTCGGGCTCGGGCTCGGGCTCGGGCTCAGGCTCGGGCTCAGGCTCAGGCTCAGGCTCAGGCTCAGGCTCAGGTTCGGGCTCAGGCTCGGGTTCAGGCTCGGGTTCAGGCTCGGGTTCAGGCTCGGGCTCAGGCTCAGGCTCAGGTTCAGGTTCAGGTTCGGGTTCAGGTTCGGGTTCAGGCTCGGGTTCGGGCTCAGGCTCAGGGTTAATTTTGGCAGCTTCTTCCAGAGCTTTTATGGAATCTGAAACAATCTCAGCTTCAGACTTGCTCTCATCTATAACTTTGGCAATTTCCTGAGCGGCGGCATCCACGCTGCCCTTATATGCCGATATTTGCGACACAACCAGTTCCTGAGTGAATTCACTGTCTTCCGCACCTTCCTTCAGATCAGCAATGGCATCCGGCAGCAGATCGTTTCTCACCAGTATTTCCCCGGCAATTTCCGGAAGGAGAACGCTGACCTCATCCCTGGAAAGACCGGTAATGTCTTTATTGCCATACTCCTTATTGAGTGTTCCTCTTTGGATGCCAAAAATCTCACCCAGATCGTCGATATTTGATTCGTAAATTTCCTGAGAGAGTTCTCCGGATCCGGTGGCATCATGAGCAGTGGATACGAAGGTTGAGAAGGGTGATAGCACGGCATTTCCGATGACGCCGTTCTTAACGAAGGCATAACCGGTAAAAAACAGATCCCTGTCCATAACAAAGCCCTGTTTCTGACCGAACAGGTGGTTTATGGCAGAACCCTTCTTCGCCTCAAATATTAGCTTGAGTCTGCTGAGATCAGCGCCGTCCTCCGTTTTGAGGGAAGACTTCTTAACCTCAAAACGAGCCTTGCCCAAATAATCGGTACAAGCCCGGGGTTCGCTTTCATCCTGCTGGTAGTTCAGGTTCAGATCAACAAAGCCGCAGGCATTCTCCAATGAGCCATCCACTACCTGCACATCAAAAAAAACGGCTTCATCCTCGATATTTTGATTGTTATTGGCATTGCTGTGACTGTGGCCGCCGCATGCGGATAAGCTCATAGCCGCGATCACTGCAACAGAAAGTTTGGAAATGTTGACTTTCATAATCATAATCCTGTCTTAAAGAACAACAAAAGGGGGGATTTTCCATTCACTGCACAACAGATTAATAGATCATCGATAATCAAACATTCATGCTGATCACAAAACTTCAGAGATCTCATGAAACAACAGCATCAATTAATTCGTAAATATACGTATTTTTATGAAGGATGCGTCACATTTAACAAAAATTGTATCAGTTCTGAAGTCAGCGCTTCAGGTCTTATCATATTTCCAA
>NZ_JBGVBR010000189.1:0-3499 GCF_045225735.1 Succinimonas sp.
CGGTATTCCCGGTTATCGTCATTAAACACCTCTGAGAGCATGATCCTGCGCTGATCCTCCGGTGAGAAAGCATCCTTCAGAAAGTCATTGTTAAGCCATGCCCGAAGCTTGCAGTCCTCCCAGGTAACGCCCTTGATACGGTCGTTATACTGCCTGCTGTCAATTCCGTAACGGCTCACCAGAAATGCCTCATCGCCGTTAACCTCCAAAACTAACCATTCTATGGGTTCTCTGGAACTGCCGTTTTGCTGAGGGTAGCTCCCGAACGTGATGTACTTACCAACTCTGGGAGCGTAAATATGTGAATGAGAAGTTCCGGGGCTTTGAGCCAGATTCCTCAAATCACAACCACACTTAAAGCAAAAATTAGCGCCTTCAGGCAATGAAGTACCACAATTAATGCAAAACATCATTCCTCCGTAATTACAAGATTATCCGTAAAGCGGGCCGAACATCGTTGTAAACAGATCCCGAATACGGGCAATAAGTCTGACAGTCTGGAGCTGATGAAAGGTGGAATCAGGTTTTAATCCTCGTCCTCTTCGTCCCAGTCATCTTCAGACTCATCATCAAAACCATCAATGCCGCCGGATTTTAACTTTTCTATTTCGGCCTGGAGCTTTGCTATCTTAATCTCCGATTCCGCAGTGTGTACGTTAAGTTTTGCCAGCTCCAGACGGTTTTTATTCTCCAGGGCGGAGTTTAATTTCCCGAAAAAACCGGACGGCTTTTCCTGGCGCTGAATTTCCGCCTGAACTTCTCTCAGATATTGCTTCGCTTCTTCGAGATTCTTCTGCAGATCCTGCATAGATTCGTTTTGCCCTTTGTCCGGGATGTTCCGTACCCTCGTTACCATGTGATCACCTGTTTTTCTCAAATTATGATTAACGCGAACGGCGCATTCTCAGCAGCGCCGGATCCCGGGGTCAGCCAGGTTCCTTCCCCTTTTCGTCCCTGCCCGCGAAAAGCCGGAGCTTTCCAATGTCGGCAAGGGCGTAGTTCTTCCGGATAATAAGCTCGGATACCCAGCCGACCACCTGATCCGGGATGCAGATTCCGCGGCTCCGCCGCGGCGGCTGATTCCCAAATTAGAAGATTACCGATTCCAGATTAGCCGTAAAGCGGGCCGCACAGTGCTGCTATCAGGGTTGACGATGTGACCAAACGGGTAAAGTGCGCCGCACGCAAGAACGCCCGAAGCGTAGCTCGGAGCAATGCCCGGCGACCGCAGCCACCAGCAGCAATAACCGTCATCACTGGAATACACCCCATACGCTTTGGCCAGGGCCGTAGGCCGGCACCGTCTTTCAGCGTCATTCTTAAAATAACGTTCCGCCTCCGCAAGGCTCAAACAGAAAACCCGATCCCGGGTATTATTTCCGCCGCGGGTGCCATACTTAGGGTTATCGTCATTCGCTACCTCTGAGAGCTTGATCTTCTTCTGCTCCTCCTCAGAGAAAGCCGCCTTCAGAAAGTCATTGTTAAGCCACTTCCGAAGATCGCATTGCTCCCAGGTCATGGATACACGCTCATGATGATACTGCTTGCAGTCAAGACCGTAACGACTCACGAGTAGAGTTTCCCTGGCTCCGACATCCAAAACAAGCCATTCAATGGGCTCTCTAGCATTGCCGTTATTCTGAGGGTAATTCCCGAACTTAAAATATTCCCCCTTCTTAAAGGTCAGCGGGGAATACCTGGTGCCATTAACCATAATGGCCGCGCCCTTTTCCTCTACATAGGCAAGGGCTATGCGACTGCCAGCACGATTCGGGGAGCTACCAAAGACCCGTCCAACCAAAGACGATGTCGCAGCAGTATCCGCTGCGATGCGGCATTCTCAATGCACGTGACAATGTCGCCCACTTTTGTGGTTGTAACAGGTTTACAGGGCTTTCAATTTCAAGATGAAATCGTTCTGGCTTCGGAATTATCCGGAATCCGGAGACTGAGCCACAGCGCCGGTCGGACTGAAAAATGCTCGCTTGCATTCCACCCGTACGAATAGACGCTGCCGTCGCTGTTTACCGTCGCCACCTGGTCAGGAAAAGCTCCCGGGGAGCGCAGCATCCAGATTTCAGTGCCATAGCAAAGCCTGGCATACTCAGTGGGAAGACATTGCCGGGACTCGTCATCCCTGAAATAACGACATGCCTCGGAAATGCTGAGGCAAAAAATATAGTCACTGACAGTCCGGACTTCGCCGAAGAAATCATCCTCATGAGAAAAAATCCTGATGGCCCTGCGTTCCTCGGCTGAAAATGCGGTGTTTAGAAATTCATGATTGAGCCAGGCTCTCAGACCCGAACCCGCCCAGGAAATCGGTTCCGGCTTGTCATGAAAGCGCCTGCCGGCAAGACTATGGCGACTTATGAGAAGAACCTCGTCCCATCTTTTTTCCAATACTAACCACTCTACGGGAGCAGCCCCTTGGTTATCATCCTTTCCCTGCTTAAAATGTCCGAACCGGACGAAATTCCCGGTGTAAAGCCCCCTGCATGAAACTCCGGAGAATGTGGCTTCTATGGATCCAAAACATGCTTTGTCCCAGGCATTTTCGTTTCTGGATCTCTTTCCCTTTCTCCGATCCCTGACATTCATTAGCATTCTCGCCTCCTGCCTTTTGTCCCTCAAAAGGTAATTCGGAATATGATGAGTCAAATGGTATGCAGCAAAAATGATTATACCCCTGTACAGGTAAACACGGCAGAAAATCCCGGTATCGCTTTATCATCTCAAGAGAGCGGTACTTCCCGCAGCGAATGCCCCAGATCCAGGGCGGCAAGTTCTCTTGTGAGCTTCAGCATTTAACATCTCTTAACTAAACAGCAGGTGGCTGAAATGTAAGTTTTCCAAATATCCGGGGATTGTCATTACAACAGAAAAGTACAACTTCAAACTGTCGGTAGTTGGCAAGATCAAGATATATTACAATCTGACCGGAGATCTTGGCTGTGATGAGCGCGTTATTGCCACCAAGCTTGGATTTTCGGACAGTGATGTTCAGCTGCTTAATGAGCATCGGCAGGTCGCCATCCCCGACTGTGTTTCTCAGGTTGCCAGTTCTCATAGCGAGGCAATCCCGTCTGACCTGAGAACGTTTTTTAGTTTGCTGGAGCTTGCGAAGTTCAAAGGATTTGAGAAGTGGTTCCGTGCGTGCGCGGGCAGCGGTTTGCCATTATCCCCTGATGTGATTGGCACGGGGTACAAGCTGCTGACGGCAGAAGAGAATCCATCCGATCAAGTCAGGCAGGTTCAGAATCCGAAGGAAAGTCTGGGACAGAATTTGACGAAAGGCCCTGGACGCCGCACGGGCGTAAAGAACAGGCAAACACACCATGAAAGAAAGACCGGTATAGAGTCTCAGCAGATAATTGATTACCTGAAAACCAATCTGGTTTTAAACGTCAAGACCGGCGCCGTTTGCAAGGTGACCGGAATTCAGGTAAAGAATTCATTGTCAGATACGGACGCACGTATCTGGTCTCTGGACGATATT
>NZ_JBGVBR010000190.1:0-6323 GCF_045225735.1 Succinimonas sp.
GCTAATATGAAGTAAGGTTGTGTGCACGAATTTTTTTGTCAAACACTGACAGCATAAGCCTTGGTGAATTTATCGTCGAAACTACCGCTAAACAGGCATAAGAAACGGCAGGACTCGGGAAAGGCAACAGAGAAAACGGCCTTATCGGGTAGTCACCCGGTCGGCCGTTTTTCACGTTTCAGAGCTTTTTGAAAGGCCCCCATCGGGAAAGATCATACAGCGAGTGATGCATCATCCTCTGACCCGCCGTATGGCTTAACGTTCAGTCTCGAGTACTGACTCATTATCTCCTATTCGTTTCTGTTCCTAGGAGTAATAATTAAGGAGGGAAGTCGCCTGCGGCGCTTCCCGGTTAATAATTAAAGGGGCTCTGCCCCTTTACCCGAACACTACTACGGGTGAGAGTTTTGGACATAGGCGGGCAAGTCAAGGAGAAATGCCATTTCTGATCTCAATCCCTGGGATTTTTCTATGCCGCTGTTCCTCTCTCTTCTGACATTACCGGCAATACTTCAGCCGGATTTTTTGTGTTCTTAATCTCTCATTGCCGGCGCAGCCCCCGTCTCCCTATATGCGGCTTGAATCAAAAATTAATCATTAAAGCCCCCTCCAGAAAACATCAGTCTTCTCATTATGAGTTAAGCTATTGTCATCAGGTCTGTGTGAAGTATGTGAATAATTAATCATAACAATTCAGGGGTTGATACGATGAGCGATACCAAACAAAGCACCTTCATGGCATGGTTTACCAGAATGCCGCTCATTAAAAGATGGGCTCTCATGCATTCCGTAAAAACTGAAAACGTAGCCGAGCACAGCTACCAGGTGGCGGTTATCGCCCACCTTTTGGCCATCATCAGCAATCAGTACTACGGGAGCTGCTACAGTCCCGAAATGGCTGCTTCCATCGCCCTGTTTCACGACATTTCCGAAACCAAGCTGCAGGATCTCAACGCCCGCACCAAGTACCAGACCATGGAATTTGCCAAGCAGTTCAAGAAGCTGGAGCATCTTGCCGAACGGGAATGCCTGAACACCCTGCCCCAGGATCTTAAATCGCACTACCGGAATCTTATCGTGCAGCGGGAGGTTAACCCGGTATATAAGCCTCTCGTCAAGGCAGCAGATACTCTGGCAGCCTACATGAAGGCCAAGGACGAGCTCAATAATAACAACCGGGAATTCACGCATGTGGTGCAAACTTTTGAAGAAAAGATCCGCAAAATGGCTCTGGTGGTTCCGGCGGTAAACTACTTCATGGAGCATTTTGCCGAATGCTGTGACTGCACCATTGACGAGCTCTCCGGAATTGATGCGGAGAATACCAATGATGACGGCGATTTTGACGAAGAAGACGATCTGTCCGGGGATGATTAAAACCGAAGGAGCAATCTCAGGTGAATGACATACTGGACGGCAAGGTATATTTCCTGACAGACAGCAAGGGAGCCCGCACTCATGCCGTGCTCCCTATCTCAGTATACGATGAGCTTCTGGGACTCCGGCAGCTTCTGGATGAAAGCAAAAACCTAAGCCGCCGGGAGGATTATTTCTTTTCGGTAAAGGGGGTTAATGCCTCAGGCTTTCCTCTGGGCAAAAGAACCAGTCCCGGCTTCATGCTCAACAAGGGCTCCATGGTCTCCATCAGACATGCCCCATCTCTCAGAAAGCCGGTTATTGACGTCAAGAACGACCTCATTATGCGCAAAATTCTGGTGATCAACACCAAGCTTAACTGCTATGAGCTCAAGGAAAGCTATCTTCTCACCAGCCCTAGCTTTGCCGCCAGTCTCGTGGCCGGCAACACCAGAAACGGTTTGGACGTCTGGACAAATCAGGAAGGGTTTTCATTAAAGGATTCCGGTTACGGCCCCAAAGGCGGAGACGGAAGTTCCTCGGAGGAAGCCGCAGAAGGAGCCCCTCAGAAGGAAAAGAGTTCTTCCTGATGAGCAGTTTCCGCTCGTCTTGAGCTTTCCGCATGTAATGGCCACCGTAATCAACTTCCTGGAAACAGGCTGAGCCCGTTATGCACTCTGTTTTGTTCTCGGGCCATTATCCACTCCCGAACCGTTCCCGGGCTGCGGTTTTCCGGTGCATGGTGGAGCGGAATCTGCCCGGAGGAGGAAAGCAGCGCTAGAAATCTCCGGGTTACCGCAGGGGCTATTCTGTAAAGAAGCGTTACAGTGCCTTAATGATTTGCTAAAATTCTCCGGAATATCGCATAAAGCAAAATTGAATATTTTCGGGGAAGTATAATACCATGGCATCCTACTCTCTGTCCGATTTCAAAATCAGACTGATCTACTCCATTATTACCGCCGTTTTTGAAGAAGGACGGGCTCTCGACAAGGCATATGCCATCTACTTTAAAAAGCTGAAGCTGGAAAACGAGGAACAGGCTCTCATTGTTTCTCTGGTGAACGATGTCTTCAGGAGACTTAACTACTACACCTATGTAGCCGGCTATAAAAGAATCAAGGACATCAAAAAGCACGTCAACAAAATCATCTGTGTTATCCACCTCGTTCACAAGTGGCCGGTGCCCCGGGGACTTCAGGACTGCGATGACTTTTCCATAAAAGATGCCCGTACCCGCATGGAGGAGGCTGACAAAATCCCCAACCTGAAATACGGCTGTCCGGTATGGCTGGATGAATTCGGTAAAAAAGAACTTGGCGAAAGATGGGAAACTGAAAAGCCCTGCTTTGCCAAAGAGCCCCGTCGGTTTATCAGAGCCAATACCCTGAAAACCACCCGGGAAGAACTCCGGAACATGCTGGCCGCGGAAAAGGTTAAAACCCGGGAATGCGCTCTTCCCGATGCTCTGGAGGTATTGGATACCTCAGCCATCTTCAAAACCGAAGCCTTCAAAAAAGGACTTTTTGAGCAGCAGGATATCGGATCTCAGGAAATTCCCCTCTTTCTGGACCCCCTGCCCGGAAACAAGGTAATCGACGCCTGCGCCGGAGCCGGCGGCAAAACCCTTTACCTCAGCGCTCTTATGAAGGGCAAGGGCAGCATTATCGCCATGGATGACAAGGACTGGAAGCTTAACGAGCTTAAGCTGAGAGCCCGCAAGGCCGGAGCCCACAATATCGAAACCCGTCTTATAGACACCACCAAGGTTATCAAAAGGCAGCACGGCAAGGCAGACTGCGTCCTTCTGGATGTGCCCTGCTCCGGCAGCGGAGTTCTGAAAAGAAATCCCGAATCAAAATGGGCTGACGGCACTGACAGCATCAGGGATCTCATTGAGATTCAGGCTGACATTCTTAACCGCTATTCCAAAATGACCAAGGTCGGAGGCATCTTGGTTTACTCCACCTGCAGCATTTTCTCCTGCGAGGATCATAATCAGATTGCCGCCTTCCTGGAACATAATCCGGATTTTGAACTAATCGCTGAAAAGACTGTTTACCCGTCCCAGGGGGGCGACGGCTTTTACATGGCCAAACTTAAAAGACTTGATAACGGCCGGGATCTCCCGGAGAAAAAACCTGATGCCGAGGCAGGAGAGCCCGCCGCTGCGCCTGAAGCAGTCTCCGAAACAGTATCGGAGTCAGAACCAACAACAGCACCTGAGCCGGAAAACAGCATACTGCCGGAATCAAATGAAAACGGCTCGGAAGCAACAGTTTCTGAAGATAATCCTGTGGATAACTCTGAAGATATCTCAAAATCTGATTCTGCAAGCATTGACTCAGATAATGCAGAAGGTGCAGATAATACGGACAGCGAAGATGCCAAAGCCTCGGAAGATAATTCCGGAGACAGCGGTAATAGCGTCTGGGGCCAATCCCGCAAGCACGCAAAATCAGAAAAGGAATCCAGACACAAGGAACGCAAAGATTCAGGAAACTCCGGCAACTCTGGTGATTCAGGAAAGGCAGGAAAGAAAGATTCCGGTAAAAAAGCGGACTCCGAAAAAAAGGGTAAACACAAAGGTGATAAGGCCGGTAAAGACAAGTCCGTTAAGGAAAAGTCAGACAAGAACAAATCTGACAAGGATCGCCGGAAGAAATCCCATAAGGATGGCCGGGACAAGGAAGAAAAAGCTAAATCCGGCAAGAAAAAGAAGTAAGGGGAGAAGAGGTAAGATAGCAGCATCTTTTCAAACTTAGTGCCTTTCAAGCGCTGCCGTCATTTTGCGCATAGGGATTAAGGGGATGATGGGAAGATAAGTTATTGAAGATTAATCTCCGGAACAGCTTGACAAGCAATTAAGGCCCTGCCGTAACAGCAGGGCCTCTTCTTTAAGGTACTTCGTTAAACAGAGCTTTTGTTCCCTATGCGGAGAGAACTAGGTATGCGGAGAAGCCGGAAAATCACGCTCCGAACTTAAAGGGAACGCCGCGAAGCACCCTGCCCTTCTTGCCTCTGGGCTCTTCCTTTCTGTCAAAGCGGGAACGCTCCTCCGGAAAATCACCGCTGTGCTTGCGGCCTCTGCCAAAATCTCCGCCCTTCTTTCCGGCAAAATCCTTCCGGGAATCGCGATCCCGGCGGCGCTCCCGTGGTTTGAAGCCGGCATCTTCATCCCCTTCCTCGGATCCGTTCCATCTGGAATCGCTGAAGTATTCCCGGATCTCCAGACTGCGGCCGCAGACTACTGCTTTTTTGAGAACGCTCATAGTCTCCTTGGGCATGCCCTCGGGAAGATCCACGGTAGAGTAGGTATCAAAAATATTGATCATGCCAATATAACGGCTGTCAAGGTCGCCCTCGTTAGCCACCGCCCCTACGATCTGACCCGGCTTAACACCATCCTTGCGGCCTACGGCCACCCGGTAACGAATCATCTTGAGATCCGGAAAATCCTTAAGCTGTGACGGTTTTGCGGATCTGTCGCGCTTGGTCTTTCGCTCCCGGCTGAAATCCTCCAGAGTCTTCTGTTCCGGCTCCGGTTCGGTGCTGTCCACAAAGAGGGGCTTTCTGCCGTTAACCATCCGGGCTAGGGACGCAGCCAGAGTGACCGCATCCTCCTCACCAGACTCCAAAATATCCCTGACAATCTCCCGGTATGGTGTCATCTCCTCCTCAGAGACTCCTTCCATGGCAGATATAATCCGATCCCGAAAACGATCCGCGCGGTGTCTGTTGATATCCTCGTTGGTGGGCATCTTCATGGGTTCGATAACAGAACGGGTGACCTTTTCGATAAGCCGGAGCATTCTTCTCTCCCGGGGAGAAACAAAAAGAATGGCATCGCCGGTTTTGCCGGCTCTTCCGGTACGGCCGATACGATGCACGTAAGATTCCGGATCAAACGGGATATCGTAGTTTATTACATGAGTTATCCGGTCAACATCAAGACCCCGCGCTACTACGTCCGTAGCCACCAGCACATCCAGCTGCCCTCTTCTCAGTCTGTCTACCACCTTTTCCCGGATCTTCTGGGGAATATCGCCATGAAGAGCATCACAGGAAATACCGTGAGCGGAAAGCTTTTGCTCCAGCTCTTCGGCATCGGTCTTGGTTCTGGTGAATATAAGAAGAGCATCATAAGGCTCCACCTCCAGAAGACGGATCAGGGCATCGATCTTTTTAAGACCGGAAACCAGCCAGTAGCGCTGTCTCACGGTGGTGGCTGTGGCGGTCTTTGCTGCGATTCTGATTTCCTCCGGGGAGATCAGATTCTTTTTAGCCACCTTCTTAATAGCATCCGGCATGGTAGCGGAAAAGAGAGCGGTCTGCTTTGCCGGTGGACACTTTTCGAGAATCCACTCCACATCGTCAATAAAGCCCATCTTAAGCATTTCATCTGCTTCGTCCAGCACCAGCATCCTGATATTGGAAAGATCCAGCTTGCCCCGCTCAATAAGATCCATCACCCGGCCGGGAGTCCCCACAACAATCTGAACACCATTCTTAAGGGCCCGGATCTGTCTTTCGTAGGAGGAACCGCCGTATATGGAGAGAACATTCACCTTCTTCAGGTATTTGGCAAAGGAATCGCAGGCGTCAGCAACCTGAATTGCCAGTTCACGGGTGGGCAGCAAGACCAGAGCCTGCACCACAGGAGAATCGGGATCGATCTTAGAAATCAGCGGAAGCGCAAAGGCAGCGGTTTTTCCAGTGCCTGTCTGTGCCTGACCGATAATATCAAGACCGTCCATAAGAGGCTTAATGGCCGCCTCCTGAATGGGAGAAGGCTTAACATAGCCGAGATCCCGAACAGCTCTGAGCACCTCGTCCTTAAGGCCGAGATTCTCAAAACCGGATCCTGCCTCCTCATCGACAGCATCATCTTCCTGTTCATCGTCAGCAAGAAGAGCTTCCTCAAACTCGGAATTCTTCTTCTCCATAAGAGCCTCGGCCAATTCATC
>NZ_JBGVBR010000191.1:0-13497 GCF_045225735.1 Succinimonas sp.
TACCTGGAATGCTCCGGATCTTAAGTGCGCCTTTCAGATTACGGGGGCTCCGGAACCGGGCAGCGCCGGATCCCCGGCGATGCATGCCTCCGGCAAAATCATTTTCCTCCGGGAGCTCTGACGCCGCAGAAAATCCGGCGCCGGTCAGCAGATAAAAAAACAGCAGGAAAGAAAGCAACAGCAGGAAGAAGAGGACTTTATGTCAGAACAGGTTTCTGAAAACCCGGCTAACCCCCATGAAACTCCGGAACCGGAGGGAGACGCCGTCCGGGAGGCCTCCTGGCGTCAGGAGCCGGAAAAAACCTTTCCCCTGGGCATCCTGATTGTTCTCAAGGTGCATGACATTTTCGGAGAAAGGGCGGCTCTCATTCTGGTCTGGTTTATTTCCCTGTGGATCTGGCTGTTTTCCCCGGAGCTCCGGCTGAGCTCCCGGCATTATCTCCGCCGGATCTCATCCTTTGCCGCAGCCCGGGGCGTCAGGCTGGGCCGGCTCAGCACCAGAAAGCATGTGTACGCCGTTTCCGTTAATTTTTTTGAGAGAATGCTGTCCTGGAAGGGCAGTCTTACTGTTGACCGGCTGATTTCGGAGGATAATGCCCACGAGAGAATGCTGGCCCGGGCTGCGCTTCCCGAGGGGGCCGTGATTATCGGAGCTCACGCGGGTAACTCTGAAATGCTTCGGGGCATGAACTCCTCCTGCTCTCAGAAAAAAATCACCTCCTTCATGTTTGCCCATCAGTTTCCCCGGCTCATGGAGCTTATCAAATCATTAAACTCCCAGAGCAATCTCAGCATTATCATGGCGGAGGAGATTACTCCCGCCACCGGCATGATGCTAAGCGAGAAGCTGGATGCGGGAGAGTGGATCTTTATTATGGGAGATCGTCTCCTGGCCAGCGATACCCGCTATTGCGAGGTGGAGTTTCTGGGGAAAAAGGCGCGTTTCCCCTTGGGGCCCTGGCTTCTGGCCGCGATTTTCAAAAAGCCCGTCTATACCGTTTTTGCGGTAAAGATTCAGGGAAAGTATCACCTGTATTTTCAGGAGGTGGGGGAGATCCGGCTCTCCCGGAAAAACCGCGACGAGGATCTCCGGAAATATGTGGAAAATTACGTCCGTTTTCTGGAGGAGCTGCTTCTGAAGGCCCCGTACCAGTGGTTTAATTTCTTCGACTTCTGGGAGGAATATTCCGAAGGAAACGGAAAGGGGGAATCCGTAAACGAAAAAGCCGCTTCCGCAGAAGATGTCTCAGGGGACAAAGCAACTCCGGATGATAAGACCGTCTCTGATAATCAGGGGTGAGGAAGGAAGCTTCCGGTCCGTATCTTCATTCTTTAGGCATTTTTCTCACCGGCTCGTGCTTTTCCGCTTTCGCCTTCCGGCCTTTGCGATCTTGTTTGTTTAGTTCCCTGTTCCTAAGCAGCCGTTTTCCGTAAAGACATATTCCGCTCCGATCATGATGCCCCGGGCCTCCCGGTGATGCCCGATCTCCGGGGTTTCCCATACCGGGAGATCCCGGGGGATAAAGGGGAGAAGCAGATCCAGGGGATCCGTGTCCGGGTATTTGGCTTTGAGTTCGGTAAAGGTGCCCAGAACGATACCGGATACTCTGGCGGTTATGCCCAAAGTTTTCAGGGCGGCGAAATAGCTTATAAGGCGTTCCGGATTGCCGTTAAGTCCCTCCAGTGCCAGCACCTTGCCGTCCGGCTCCGGCATGTACGGGGTGCCTGCCAGCTTGAGGAAGCAGCGGATATTGCCGCCGATAACCGTTCCCTGCATTTTTTTCCCTCTCCGAAAACCGCCCCGGGGCGTAACCAGAGGCGAGCGGGAGGAGGGGCTCTTCAGGAAATCAAGAAGCTCCCGGAGCCGGTTTCCGGTGGTGTCCCCCAGGGCATTCATTCCGGAAAACAGCGCGCCCCGGCGTCCTCCAATGGCATAAAAGGCGTTCAGGAGTGCGGTGAGATCGCTGTAGCCCATGAAGATCACGTCCTTTCCGGGGAGGACGCTGTCCGGAAGGGGATCTCCCGGCACGAGATCGCAGGCTCCGGCCAGAAGCTCATTAGCCGTATCGCCCCCGGAAACGTCCATAATAAACCGGAGATCCGGATTTTGCCGCAGTTCGGTCATTTCCTGAACCTTGAGGTCTGTTCTGGGAAGTCCCCGGGGATCCGGGGTCAGGGTTTTTCCGGAGGCAACGGGGAATCCTTCCCGCTCCAGAAGCCTCCGGAGCTTCATAATCAGGTCAAGCCGGCCGGAGGAGATGGCATTTGACATGGCGGTAAGGACAATAACGGGATGCATAAGAGGCTCCTGATGTTTGTACGGGCAGGCTTGCGAGAGCCTGGCACTAAAGCCTAGAAGAAGCTAACTGAGCTGTAATGCCAAATAACGCTAGCCTTGCGCTGTATCAGCTTCGGAGCAGACTTGATCATGATTTTTTTAACCTGGTTGAGCAGGCCTTTTTCTTCCGGACAAGTCTGGGCATGCCAGGAACTGAACAGATGAAACCACTCGGTTACAGATGTGTCTGATGCCGTTTGGCGCAGGCTGATATCGTGGTGTTCCGGATATTCGCCGATGTCATAATCGCCGCACTGAAAAACCTCCAGCTTTCCGAATACCTCATTCAGGAACAGGCGGAGGCTGATATCCTTCAGGAAGGTCTTGGGCGTCCTGTTTATGGCTGAAGAGTCGCCGGGATCGCATTTAATCAAAATATCAAGACATTTAGCCAGGGAGTTTCTCCTGCCGGTTTCTTTAAGAATCTCCGGGAGTTCCGGGCTGGTGTGGATTAAATCTCCCAGCATGCCGAATCCGTATAAGTCTTCCGGGAATTCCGCGGCAACTATGATTTTGGCTTTCGGAGTAAGATAAAACCCGACGATATGCCAGCGCTGTTTTTTGATTTTCTCATGAGTCATGATTCTCATGATTTTCAGGGATGCGGGATTTTTCTGCGCTGCCGGCGCTGTGTTGGGGACATAGCTATTTTTAATGGCCGGAACGCCGTTTTTGAGGTATCTTTCCTTCCATCTCCGGACAGTGCCTTCTGTTACTCCGGTCTCCTTTGCCACCAGCATGATCCGGCTTTCCCGGGCGCAGGCCAGGACGATCCGGGCCCGTAAAGCGCGATCCGGTTTTCCATGGGCAATAATATCGTTAAGCTCCTGAATCTCTTCGGGAGTGAGAGTGAGCGTCTTTGATTCACTTTGCATATGTTTGCTCCCCGGGGCGCTGTTTTACCCCGCTTCCTGTTTCGCTGTCTTTTCACCGGCAGCAAGACCGCTGTAAAAGTCCGCATAGGTCTTAGCCTGATAGTACCGGAGCCAGCATTCTCCCATGGCGACGACAATGCTGGCAAATATGTCCGGAACCTCAGGCAGCATAAAATTCCCGGTATTGAAGAAAAATAACATGCATATCCGGGAGTTGTCTGTGAGTTCCTTAAATCTGGCAATGCCGGGGGATGCCAGATTGACGCGGTGATCCGGGGCCGGCATCTTTAAATTCTCGCGCTCCATGGCGTTTTTCATGACGTATTCCGTAAAGTCAGCCACCAGCATCCCCGTGGCCAGTATCATGAGAAGAGCGTTCCGGCGATCCGGATTTGACAGCAGGAGACTGCCGGCAAAAATCCGGGGATCCCGGGAGATGCGCCACATGTCTCGGCTTGCCGGAGACTCGGCGAAGGGCGCCAGTATTTCCTCCAAAGCCGCATGGTCAGCGGCTCCGGCGGCGGCAATGACAAAGCGGGAGACTTTGGGTGTCTTTTCCGCATCCTCCTCTGTTTCCGCCAGAATCAGCTGAACCTTGATTCCGGAGATCTCTGTATTACCGCAGAACCGGGCGCGGCAGGTTTTCCGGCCGAGCCCGGCAATGCTGACAAAGCCGTCAGCGAAATCAGCTTCCCGGAGGGACTTCACGCATTTCAGGGTATTGGGGAGCTTCATAAGGATGCTCACACCGGATTCCTGTGCTGCGGCCAGAATTTCCGGGGTGAAGACGCGGTGTTCCAGAGCGAGGTACCGGAGATCGGGAAACTGCTCCTTAAGGAGCGGAAGTCCCAGCCTGAGAAACTCCGGGAGCTTCTCAGGCTGGAAATCGGCGGCGGTTCCGGACAGAGCAAACAGTGGAATCCGGGTGCGGGCGTCCGTTAGGGAGAGCAGGGTCAGATCGCCGTTTTCGGAAGATTTGCTCCTTTTCCCCTCCCTGATAGCCATGAGCGCCTGACCGCTGCCTGTTATCGGATCCTCCCACAGAGCAAACTCAGCGCTGCCAAGCCGGCAGGAGGTAATGGTTAATCCGGCATTTTTAAAGGCGGCGCCGGAAAGAGCGGTAAAGATCCTTTCGGGGCCGTATGCCTGAACCCGGTCAAGAAAGCGGGAGATGGCATCCTTTGTCAGGGCGGATGCGGGAATATCCCGGTTCAGAAAGGCCTCCAGGGGCATTTTGGCAAAGTATTCCCGGGGCTCCCGCAAATCCGGAGCGGGAGCTGCGGACAGGAGCTCGGTCACCAGAGCCCGGAGCAGGGCGCTTCCGGGAATGCTTCCGGGGGCGTCCTCCGGGGGCAGCGTCCGGTCTAAGGCCGCATCCATTCCCAGGTAATCCATGGTTCCGGCGGCAATTCCGGCAAAGCCGAGATATTCGGAGACGAGCTCCGGAGCGCCCGTCAGGGTAAAAAGAGGATTCTTGGTGTCCTTAAAGAGGTCTTTGAACTTTTCCCGCATGACTCTCATGAGATGGTCATGAGCCTGGGCGGCATCTTTTCCATTAGCGGGGGAGGCGGTATCGGCGGTCATAAAGAAAGCACTCTCAGCAGGTTATGGTAAAACCGGAGCAGCATACACGCAAAGGGGAAATCTTCAAAGCATAAAAAGCTGATTATGTTTGTCTGTCCGGAATTACGGGCCATGCCGCGGTTACTTTAAGACAGGGATCACAGGAATAGGGATGATCCCGTTTTGATTACGGGAGCCGGAAGAACCGAAGGATCCGCATCGTACTTTTCCGGTGAAGCGTCTTATCAGCGCCGGTCTTGGTTATCTCATTCTTTTCCCTCTTCCTCAGTCTTCGGTCTCTCGTGATTTTCGGGGGGTTTTCATGAAGATCGCCTTTTCCAAAAAATAAAAAAAATTTTTTCAGAAAAACACTTCGGAAACGACCAGGCGCCTTGCTATAATTAAGGTATAGCGAGATTCCTGATTATCCACTACATAAACTAAAACCGTTTTATTATTATGATTAATGCTATAAAAGCAGCGATAATAATGAATAATACGTCTATGACAATCAAGTATCATAAGGATATGCTCTTGAACACCCCTGATGAAATTGGTGGCAATGCCGGATCCGCAGCAGATAAGACTGCCGCAGTTATGCCGGAAAACGAAAACAATGAAGATCCCGCTTTTGCCGGAGAACCTTGCGATTCCGGAACCGGTCTTTTCGTTCTTCTGGGATATGACGCTGCCGGAAAGCCCGTAAGCTTTGACCTTGCCGGGGCGGCGGGCCTTCTTATTGTTACCGGGCTTTCCGGCAGCGCAGAAGTTCAGGACAGCGCGCTGTGTTCCCTCATAAGACGTTACGGACCGGAGGAACTCCGGCTCCTTTTCATTGATAACGGAACAAACCAGCTGTTTTCAGATTACGGGAGACAGCTTCGGGGGATTCCGCATCTTCTGGCTCCGGCGCTTAAAATGAACCGGGCGCCGGAGGCCTTAAGGTGGCTCAGATCTGAAACGGAGCACCGCTGCGAGCTTTTGTCATATTTTGAGCTAAAGGGGATCCGGGAATTTAATGAAAAGGCGCGGCGCTGGTATAACGCGGGACAGCTTCGCCGGGATCCCGTCTGGAATTACCGGGAAAGCCGGGAGGCCGAGCCGCCTTATCTCAGGCCCCTGCCTCATATCCTGATGGCGGTGGACGAGTATGCCTATTTTATGCTCAGCGATAAGCTCCGGAGCGAATTTGAAAGCGCCTTGTCCTATATCACCGTCCGGGGCCGGGAGACCGGGATTCACCTTATGCTGCGTACCGGGCATCCCCGGGAGGAGATTATCACCGGAAGGATAAAATCCTGTTTTCCGGCCAGGATAGTTGCCGGGCTCGCAAGCTCCTTTGAGTCCCGGCTGGTTCTGGGGTTTGACGGCGGGGAGAAGTTGCCGCCGGGCAGCATGCTGGCCAAGCTCGGCCCCGGTTACGGCGCTTTAACAGAACTCAAGCCTCTGGAAATTTCCGCTGATGAAAGAGCGGAACTTGCCAAAACTCTTAAAGAAGGCAGTCTGCCGGATCCGGCTCCTCTCAGTATTTTTAATGAGGCTTCGGCGGCGGAAGATCATTATCCTACCGGCGATCCTCTCTACATCCCTCTGTGGTACTACTGCCGGGAGCTTAAGGAGGCCGGTTCCGGCATCAGTCTGTCCGCCATGATGAAAAAGTACGGCATCAGCAGACATCGGGCGCAGTATCTTATGAGCTCTCTGGAAAAGGATGGCGTGGTGGCATCTGATGTTGACCGGGAGCGAGAAATTCTGGACTGTGCCTGAGCGGGGCGGTATTGGAGTTTGGGAACGGCTCCTTTGATTCAACGGAGCCGGGTGAGATTCAAGTCCGCCGGGGAAACAAAAATCGCAGACAATATTTTCTGAAATTACTTGACAAAAACTATACTATAACAGTATAATTAATATCGTAAAGTAGCTGATAACGCTTTTATGACCTGATGTTTTTATGGAGTTCAGCTTTTAGGGACAGGAGAAACCGAGGCAGGAAGGGCTGATTTCGGCATTATCTTTTCAGGAAGGAGGACATAATGGCAGTTTCAGATATCAAAGAGTGCGCATATTCTTCAGAGGCCGAGGCGGAACTTTTCGGTTATCGGGAGGGTACCTATGTGGAACTGGGCCGCTACTATCAGGAAAGTCCCCGGGAAAAGTCTCCGGTCTCCTGGCTGGTTCTGAAAAGACTTCCGGGCAAGGCTCTTTTGCTCTCCCGCGACGTTTTGGACTGTCATATGGTGGCGGATGGCAGCGCTTACTGGATACACAGCGACATCAGAAGCTGGCTTAATTCGGCCTTTTCTCAGGAGATGTTTATCGAGGAGGAGCGGAAAAGAATGTGCTACACCGCTCTTGATTATAACGGCAATCCGGAGTACGAGAATTCCGGCGGCAGGATCTGCCGTAACCGGGTGTTTCTGCTGAATTACCGGGAGATCATGGAATATCTGCCGCGTCCGGAGTCCCGGAAATGTCAGCCCACGCCTTATGCCAGACTGAAGGGCGTTCAGGTTTCCGCTGATGAAAGCTTCGGCGGCAAGGGCTATTGCTGGTGGTGGCTCAGAAATGTCGGAGCTGATTACTGCCACGCCATGTTTGTGGATGCCTATGGTTTTCCGGATACGGCGGGGAGCCCCGGAGACGCGCGTTCTCTCGGGGTGCGGCCGGCTCTGTGGCTGAAGACCCGGGATTAAATTTCCGGCCTCAGTAACACCGGCAGCAGTTTTTTCAGGAAAAGTTTGCGTTTGGCAGGATTAAAGAGGATTAGCCATTATGAGAAAAGAACAGGATACTCTCTTCCGTCTCAGGAATCCCGGCAGAAACAAGCGGGCCAAGCTCTCCCGGCTCATTTCCGGAGAAACTCCGGCAGAGAAGGAACGCCGTCCGGAGATCCAGCCGAACACATACTTCATGTTCGGGCATTACTATTATGAGCGCTGCTTGGATAAAGCTCCTCTGGAGTGGCTGGCTCTCAGAAGAGAGGGAAACCGGGTTCTTGCGGTAACCCGTTATGCCATTGACTATAAGCGGTACCATGACAGATACGATGGGGGCTGGCGGGATTGTTCTCTCAGAAGGTGGCTTAACAGCGATTTTATTGCCATGACGTTTTCGGAGACGGAAGCAAAAATGCTCCTGGAAACCCATTGTCCGGGCACCGAAAACCCCAGTACCTGGGATCCGGAGCGGGATGCCACGGAGGATCGGGGGTTTCTCATGAGCGAGGACGAGGCCCGTAACTGGTTTCGGGGACATGCCGTGAAAGAATGCTTTGCCACCCCCTACGCCATGTTTAAAAGCAGATTTGCCAGCCAGCATATCACGCAGATTTTGCCTGCGGGAAGCTGCCTCTGGTTTCTCAGGCAGACCCGGACAAGTTCCTGCCTGATGGCTAAGAGCGCTCCCGGAAAGGTCATCGTCGAAAGCTTTGGCAGCAGTAACTATTCATGTTTTGTGAGACCGGCCATGTGGATTCACCTGTGAAGCCAAGGCAGCAGATCCGGCTTTAATATGCGGACAGACTGAAACCCGGAATACTCCGGCAAGAACGAGGATTTAATGATGAGCGAATCAAAGAGCTGGTATGGCAACGTGCGTCTCAGAAACTACATCACACCGGATCCGGGGATCAGAATTCACGGCTTCAGAGTCCTTGAGGCTTCTTCTGACCGGGGAGATGGGCTGGAAATCCTGTGGAGCCGGGGCGCGGTCAGACAAAAAACCAGAGTGATCCGGTTTAGCGAAAGACCCAACCCCAGACCTAACTCCAGCGTGAATGAAGGCGGCAGTCAGGGCAATTACGAAAGCGCCGGCGCTGAAGAGATTGACGATGCTGCGTTTGAGGCCTGGCTTTCCGGTGATTACACCCCTTTCATTAAGGAGGATGAAGTCTTTTCGGCGTTAGGGGAGACGATGGCTGAGAGCTCGGACATGTTTTACTGGGGGACTGATATTATGCCTCTGGAGGGGATGAGCGTTTCCGATACGCTGTACTGCGTGCTTTCCGCCTGCTGCCTGTATCTCAGGATTGAGGGGCAGCTTCCCAATCCCGAGGAGAGCGGCCGCGTCTTTCTGCCGGAGGAGGTCGATAAGGCCATCAGTGAAGAGGAGTTGGGGATTTCGGAGATCCGGCTCGGCGAGAAATACATTGGCATTTCCTGGTACAGCACCATTGGTTTTGGCGCATACTACCTCCAGAAGCTGACACCTGCTTTTCCGGGGTACGATGATGAGCCCTTGGATGATGCGTATGATTACGACGCGGATGACATCCCGGCTATCCCGGAGAATAACGGCACCGTAAAGGCGTACTGGGATTCGGATTCGGAATTTATGGATCGGAGCCGGAGACCGAAATTCATCAAAATGCTGATCCGCTGCTTTTGCCAGAATTACGTAAAGGAGCTGCGGTAATGCGGGGAGCGGACGGAGGCGATCAGTCGTTGCTTTCCGGCCCAGATTGTCCGTGCACACCGCTGTCCGCCCCCTGATTTCAAAAGAAGGCGCCATGCGGTGTGATATTTCATAAAAACAGATCCACTTAATAATGTTTTTTAAGTAATTCCGAAAGACTGCAAAAAACATTGCAGCGGCATAATTAAGGGGCAGAGGAATAAAAGGATGCGGTAATGAAATTTTCATATTTTCCGATGGAACAGGTGGCATTGCAAATTTATGAGGGGCTGGATTTAATCCTTGTTGATCTGATAAATGATTGTTATCCGATTGTCTATGTATATCCCTGCTTCTTCGACAGATTAATAAAAGCGGTGTAGTATGCCGGGTTAGATGCTTCTCTGATTTCAGGGATGAATTTAAGCAATTGCAGTGAATATCATTCAGAAGTAAGCAAACTCGAAGAAGAAGTATATAACAAATTTAATATAGATATTATCAAGCAAGATTATGAACTGTGTGATAAATACTGGAAAGTTGATATCTTAGGGTACTGCGTATCAGACCTTACGCCAATCGATTTAGAGTTTTAGGATAAGTAAAATAAGGCGGCGGTTATGTCAAAATATAGTTACGAACAAAAGGTTAATTCTCCGCCGAAGGTTAAATATTCATCATTGTCAGAGCTTGAAAAAAGGGATCTGCTAAAAAATCTTATTTACGATTTGACGTATGACATGGTTCATGGACATCTGGAATTTCAGAAGAATGACGATTGGTATCGCCTTCTTTTAAGGCTGATACAAGATTACGGCTATGATATAACCTCCATCAAAGAGGTTGACTGGGACAATCTTCAGAATGTATGCGATTTCTGTTATCCTGTGGTAATAAAAATTGAGAATATGCCTTTTCCGGAAGGTTATAGTGTGTTTGATATAAGGCAGTTATTTGCCCAGCAAATCATTATAGATGACTGAACGGATACAAATATGCGACCAATAGTTTTCTAAAAAATAAATATTATTGATAAAATGCCGTTTTTGATATTTTATTCCAAAAACAGCATTTAATTCAGTTGTTTCGCATTGCCTGGATTAATCTTAAAAATAGCGCCGTTGATGCCAATCATCTCGTGCTCCCCAAAATATCCTCTACCTTCTCAATCACCCACTGATGTTCCTTTGCGGTCTTGCTGAAAAATTGCTTTTCCGCTTTTGCGATGGCTTTTTATATGCTGTTTTCAGCGTTTTTTGTCAGGTGGTCATGGTTTTCCTCTTCCTGAATTTCCCGCTGCGCCTTAGAGAGGAGCTTATGAATCTGAAATGAAGTACAATCTCATTCTGCGGCGAGCATATGAATGGCGGATAAAACCCCGCCGGTATGATTATGAAGAGGGCGAGGAAACCAGAATGCTTTCTTTCGGTAAAAATTTCTTTCTCTTAAAAGGCTTTAAAAACCTTATTTCACGGAGAACTCCGGCTATATTTTTGCTGCCGGCGCTGCTGTGCTGCGGGACAGATCCGGCCTCCGCTGTCCCGGTTTCCGCCTCTGCCGTCTTCAGGGATGCCGCCCCCCATAAAGCGCTCTTCGTTATGGAAAAGTATCTTCCCGGCCCCCGGAAATCGGTGTTTTCCGAAGGGGAGGCTCTGGTATTTCCCGGACAGGGGATCTGCTGGACGGTGCTAAAGCCCCGGCCGCAGACCTGGCTTATTACCCCCGCCGGTATCAGGGATCCGGATCGTTATGCAGTGCCGGAGTCGGTGCGAAGCGCTCCGCCCCATCCCTTTTTCGCCAAAAGCATGCAGGCCTTTATGGGACTTCTTTCCGGAAAGGAGGCCGCTCTGGAAAGCGAGTATGAGATCCGTGTCGCCCCGGAAGGAGAACACCCTAATGCTGCCGAAGGGGAGGGAGGCGCTTCGGCGGGCTCATCTTCGGAAGATCCCCGCATTATCACCCTTATTCCCCGGGATCCCGGCATTTCCCGGATAGTAAAAGAGATTGCCATTACGGCGGAGCAGTCCCGGATTACCGGCATCAGCATTGCCGAGGAGGGGGGCGGCTATACCAGAATAACCTTCAGCGCCGCTCCTTCCGGAACGTCTGCTGCGGAGCCCCCGGCTTCTCCTTCCTCTGCCGCTGCCGATCTTCCGGAAAAGCTGTCAGATCATTCCCTGGAAGCTCTCTGCCATGGCCGCTGATATCGGATTTGCCCGCAAAAGGGCGGCGGCGCGGGCCGCGGGGGTGATCCTGCTGGCGCTTATTCTGACAATCCTGGGATTTGCCGCCGCTCTGGTAAAACCGGAGATCATTACCGCCGATTTGGCAGCGCTGCTCCCGGATGAACAGGGCCCGGGAGACCTCGGGGTACCGGAGGCTCTTTCCCGGGAAATCATTATCATGGCTGACAGCATTCCTGAGTTCGGGGAGACTCCGGGAGCGGGAGGGAATTCCCCGGAGAGAGATGATGCGCCGTTACGGCAGGCTCTTTCCCGGATGCAGGAGATCCTGCGGCAGTATCCGGAAATCGTCCTGGAGGATGCCGCTGTTTTGGAAAATGCCGGCAAATATTTCTTTGAGAATCGTTACCGCTATCCGCCCTATTTCAAAACTGATGCGGAGCTTAGGGAGGCGGTGTTCGAGGCCGTATACAGTCCCTTCGGCGGTCTTACGGATCTGGAATACCGACGGGATCCCTTTCTCATTATGCGGCATCTCTCGGGACAGCTTTCGGGAAGCTCCTTCGGGGACATCCGCCGGGACGAACAGGGCTTTCTTTTTTTAGAGCGGGAGGGACGGCAGCATTTCCTTCTTTCCGGGAGCATTGCCCCGGGACAGCGGATCTCCCGGGAGCGGGGAAAACGGCTTCTGGAGGAGCTTTTTCAGGAGAGGGAGAAGCTCCGGGAGCAGGGGATCCGCCTTTCTTTCCTGTCGAGGTTTTTCTATGAGACCCGCGCTTACGAAAATTCCGTTTCCGACATGAGCCGCATCGGAGGATTTTCCGCAGTTGTTCTCATAATTATTTTCATTTGCCTTTTCCGGAGGATCCGAGAGCTTCTGGGCACCGTGGTTTTTCTGGCGCTGTTTCTGGGGGGCGGCCTCGGCGCCGTTCTGCTCTTTCTGGGCCATCTTCACGTCATCGCCCTGGGGATGGGCGCCGCCCTTATCGGCATTTGCGCGGATTATCTTATTCATTCATTTATGTTCCGGGAGCCGGGGAACCCGGCGGCCCGGAACCAGCTCGTAAGAGCTCTTATCGCTTCCGGCATTACCAGCATATTGGCTTATCTTGCCATGACCCTGACCGAGCTTTCGGCGCTCCGGGAGGTGGCCCTTATGGCGGCGGTTTCGCTTTCCCTGGCGGTTTTGACGGCGATCTTTGTGATTATTCCCTTCTGGTCTTCCCGGGCGCGGACTCCGACTTCCGGACAGGATAAGGGATGTTTTCCGGAAATGTCCCGGAGGCTCCGCCGCCATCTTGGACTTTCCGGCGGCATTATGCTTATTCTGGCCGGGATTTATGCCGCCGCCGAAATTACCCCGGATGACCGGGTATCCCGCCTGCAGGATCGGGACGGCGTTCTCACGGAGATGGACAGTCAGATAAGCGAGCTTATGATGCATTCCGGGGAGGTGTCCTGGTATCTTATAACCGGCCGGGATCTGGAGACGGCGCTTAAGACCTGCGAGGAGATCCGGGACAGTCTCCCTCCGGATCTCAGAAGAGCCGTGCTTTTTCCCTGTTCTGCCGTGCCCTCCCGGAGGACCGCGGAAGAGAGCATCCGGCGTTACCGGGCGGCCCTCCCGGCGCTTCAGGAGGCCTACAGCGAGCAGGGAATCCCCCTGGAGACTGTTCCTGATATCGCGGCGGAGCTTTCTGCCGCGCCGGGAGATCCCGTAATTCCCGCGGTGTTTGCCCGGCTGTTCCCCGCTGATGCCGCGCTTTTGCGAACATCCGGCGCTCCTGAAATCAGGCCCGTTCTCGAGAGGGAGCTTCTGGCCCGGGGAAATGTGAAACGACTAGATAAAAAAACAGAGTGGAATAATGCTTTTCGGGATTTTAGGATACAATTGACCCGGGTTTTGCTGGGGGCGTTTCTGGCCGCGCTGGCCGTTCTCACGTTTTTTATGGGCCGGAGAGTGGTTACCGGTTTTCTGATTCCGGTGCTGGGCGGACTTTCCGCAGGGCTGATAGCGGCGCGGTTCCTTTCCGGAGGCTATTTCTGCCTTTTTTCCGCGCTGGCTCTTTTTATGATTCTGGGGCTGGGGGCGGATTACTGCATCTTTATGCATTCGGCCTCTCCCGCCGCCATCCGGGAACGGCGG
>NZ_JBGVBR010000192.1:0-9756 GCF_045225735.1 Succinimonas sp.
CTGATCTTTCGTTCCTGATGTGCTCAAAGACGAATCAGAAACCTGTGATTCAGAAGCTTCTTGACGTTGAATATGATAATGACGGCTTTCCCAAAGATTTTGAGGTAACAAAAACCGACAAAGGCGAGAACCTGTTTTATAAACAGTTTTCTGTCAGCGATTACACATATTTGGATGAAAATGGACAAAGCCGGAAAGCAAAAGACTTTTGCTGTAATGTGTACATGAATCCGGCCGATCGGGCCGACTCTCTTCTGAGAATCCGGAATAAGATCTCCGGCGAAACGGAGATTGTAAAAGGTCTGGAATCTGAAAATCATTCAGTGTCTCAGCTGAAACAAGCGGCAAAGAACATGCGTTTCCATAAACTTAAAGTTGAGAAGGAGTATCTCAGGGACGCGAGCGGAAAAGCGCTGAAAGATGAACATGGGGTAAAGCAATTCCGGGAAACGGCCTCGTTTGTTCAGGATGAAGATGCCATACGAAAGGTCAGAGCCAGGGCGGGTTATTTCTCCTTATTGGCCTTTAAATTTAAAGGCGATGCTCTGGCCCATTTAAAGGCATATCGCTTAAGAGACGAGCAGGAAAAGTACTTTTACTCGATGAAGGACTTTTGTCATTTTGACACAGTCAAAAACTCCAATGAACTTGCCCGTGTCGGCGGGTTATTCATCATGTTCGTGGGCCTGATTATGGTTTCGCACATAAAGAGTGTCTGGAGCAGAAGCGAGAGTTTGAAGAAAAAGTATCACAGCACGCTCAGTCTGTACAATGCCATGATGCCAATACGGTATGTGGATGGGATAGACAGAACCTATCACATCACATCCTTCACCAGCGAGCAGGTTGAGATTTGCAGGGAGTTTGGTATTGAACCTCCTCCTGAGTGTCTCAATGCAACTGACAGAAAGGCAAGGGAACGAGTGCAGAATCCAAAAAAGAGGGGACGCCCTGCAGGGAGCGGAAAGGCTTTAAACAAATCGGCAATAGCAAGTTAAGTGCGTTCGTTTAAGCTATTTTGATTTCTGTGTATAAATAATTGGAAAATTTGGAATGAAACTCAGAAAGTTTACCCGGAGGAGCGGTTTTTTATCCTCCCTGCTGAGACTGAATTCCTCCCTGCTCCTGGATACCGGAGGCGCCTCCCTTTATGTCAGAGGCATGCTTGATTACGATGAAGCGGCTTATCGTTACGACAAACGTCTGAGAGCTTCTCTTTATGAGCTTTACGGCAAATTCAGCGGCTCTGAATACGGTATTTCGGGCTTGCAGATCAGCGCCGGCAAAATGAGACTCTCATGGGGCGTAAATGATGGCAGAAGCACCATTGATGTCCTAAATGCCACTTATTTCAGAGATCCCATGGCCAATGGCCGGACTGTTCAGAAATGGCCTTCCTGGCTGCTAAGAGGAGAACAGGCAACTCATATCGGCAATATTGAAGCGGTGCTTCTTCCCTTCGGGAAGGATCGGAAAATGCCGCAGCATGACAGTCCCTGGGAGCCGGACAGCATTCACGATCTCCGGGAAGCAGACAGCAGGGGACTGATTTCCTTCATTGAGCATCCCAATCCCAAAAAGCCGGAATGGAGTGTCAGATACATTAAGTACATGACCGGAGCGGATGCCGGCATTTCCTTCTATTCCGGGTTTTCGGATTTTCCGGCGCTGAAGAAGACCGGAGTTCGCTCCGTTCTCATGGAGCCGGTGCGCCAGAGGACAGTCAGCATTAATGGCGCCATGACCGCAGGTGGCAGCTCCTTCAGGGCGGAAATCTCTTTCACGGCCCATGCGCCGGTTTATGATGACAGGGGAGATCTCTTCTATGCGGATTTGCCCCAGGTGATTGCCGGCTTCGATAGAAACCTTGACGGAGGGATTTATCTGAACGGGCAGTTTTTTTATGATCGTTATCGCTCATCCGCTGATGATTACGGCCTTACCTTTGCCTTGCATCAGAAGTATTTCAATGATGCTCTGACTGTCGGGATAAATGCTCTTTACGGCTATAAGAACGAGCATTCGGCAGAGGTTTTTGGCGAATATGAGGTAACAGACAGCCTGAAGGTGCATATCAGAGGATACTGGATTGGCGGGGGAGCGGAAGGCGGAATGTACCGTTCTTATGATCGCAACGATTTTCTGGAGCTGGGGTTTAAATACTATCTGTGACCTTCCGGAGGCGGCAAAGGCCCGGGAAGCTCAGCAGGCTTCCCGATGCCGGGCTTTCAGGCGGAGTAGCGCGACCTGTAGAGCTCGGTATTGAAGTTAAGCCGGGCCAGTCCTGCCGCGAGATCCTCTCCGGCCGCATCCGCCACGGCGACATAATTGTCGTTCATGGTGTTATCCACCAGATACCCCCGGGCGTCGATCATGAGATAGGCCCCGTTAAGATCGCTTTCCAGCACCGCCTCGCAGTCCTGGGAGAGCCTGACCCGCACGGAGAGATCCGCATCCCGATCCGTAAGGCGGATGCCGGTGTTTCTTTCCGCATAGTCCCGGTATTCCCGGTGGGATACCACAATATCCTCGTTAGAAAACGCGCCGTTCCGGAAGAGGTTCATCTTGAAGATCTTCCAGCGGGACACAGGCATGCTGACGATGTCCCGGGCCATGTTTTCATGCTTGTTCAATGCAGAAACCACGGTGTTGATTTTGATGGCGCAGCGGCTGTTTACGGCTTTCACCGTGTCCAGAACCTCCCGGAGCCTTGCGGCGTCAAGGAGCTTCCCGCTTCTTACGCAGCGGCCGATGCGGCGGAGGGTGTCCTCCTCCATGCTGTCAATGGAAAGCCCGATGCAGGAAAGCAGGGGAGCATGCCTTCTGATCCAGTCCTGAGTCATGCGGTAGCCGTTGGAGATCACGGACACCGGGCGGCCCTGATCATGGATATAGGCGGCAATGGCGGTAAAGTCGGGGTGCATCAGGGGCTCCCCGCCGGCAATGTTAAAGGAGGCGTCCGGAGCCAGACGGAGGCAGTTATCCACAATTTTCTTCCAGTGATCGAAACGGAGCACCCGGCGGGAGCCGAAATGGGCGAAGCAGTGCCGGCAGCTGTAGTTGCAGGTTTCGATAATGTGGAGGTTGAACTTGAGGCCCGGCCCGGCAGCTTTCTGAGCGCCGGCAGCGGATTCGGGAGCAGCGCAGGAAGAAACCGGGGATGCGGAAACGGCAGGAGCGGCGGTGAGAATCTGAGCAGTCATTGGTGCAGTCATAATAGGCCTCGTCTGGTGTCAAAAAGGAAAAATTCTGTTTTGGCAGCGCCGCTCAAAACCGGAGCGGAACTGACTGTTCTTATTCATAATTATCGGAGTCCGCGATCCGGGATCCGGCAGAAAAAAGTGCAGGATTAAGCCTGTAAGATGACGCTCTGTCAGAATCCTTCACCGGGGCGGGAGATCCGGAGAAAAGACGGTGAACAGACGGAAGAAAGACGGAAAAACAGGATAAGAAAATCAGAATAAGAGGGGGAGCAAGCCGTTTTTTCAAAAACTGTGATGCGATCTTAAGTATTGCAAAGCCGCTGGTTTTCCGTGGGACAGGGATCACGCAGAAAAAGCGGCGTTTTTAGTAAGATCAAAGGTAAGCAGGCTGTTCTGTCGGCAGAAAGCGGCAGCGGCCGGCAGCAGGATAATTCCGTTATTTCCAAAAAGGAGGCTGTTATGCGCTCTCATATTAGCAAGGGCTTTACCCTTATCGAGCTCGTGGTGGTAATTGTCATTCTCGGCATCCTGGCGGCCACTGCAGCCCCCAAGTTTATGGATCTTCAGAAGGATGCCCGCATTTCCAAGCTGAACGGCATTAAGGGCGCCATACGCAGCGCGGAAAACATGACCGTGAGCAAGGCTGTTCTCGCCGGACTGGAGAAAAAGGAAGGCACCAAGACCAGTCTTACTTACGTGTGCGAAACCGGCTCCGCTCTGGAAACGTGCAACAGCTCTACCGGTATTTCCATTTCCTTCGGCTATCCCGCAGTGTTCGGGAACGGCATTCTTAAGGCTCTGGATATTGATGCGGTACAGGCAGATGAATCAGATGCGAAGCAGCATGACTGGGCCTACCGGATCAGGGAATGGGACGATAAGAAGGCGCAGCTTCTTATCGGCCCCGCGGATATGCCTATTCCGGCGGAGTACAACACCGGAAGTCCTGCAGAAGGCTGCTATGTCTTCTATGACCATCCTCACCTGAAAGATGATGGCTCTCTGGTAAGACAGGTTGTAGTGGTTACCACCGGCTGTTAAGCCAGATCTTAAAACAAGTTCGTTGTGAGAAAGGGGAGATCGCCGGGTCTCCCTTTTTCATTTTATGGCATTCCGGAAGAACCATGCTCAGCTTGCGGCGTTTTTTCCTGTCCGGAGCGGCATGACTTCCCGGAATAGCCTTCAGGAGCCGGAAGATTTGGGAAGAGGAAGATGATTCCTGTTTTCCCCGGTCGTCTCAGGGCGGGATCTGCTCCGGGGTTGCCGGTTAAAAATTGTGACAGGATATCCAAAAAAATTATTTTAATGCTGCGATATGGGCGGCTCTTCACGGATGCCGTCAGGGGATGTCCGCTACAATATGAGATGAAGTACAGTAATATTTCCGAAAGCAATATCAGCGGCCAGGAGGTCATCATGAGAAGTTTGCGCGCGCGGGGTTTTACCCTTATTGAACTTGTGGTGGTAATCGTCATTTTAGGCATTCTGGCGGCTACCGCAGCTCCTAAATTCATGGATCTCCAGCGGGATGCCCGTATTTCCAAGCTGAACGGTCTCAAGGCTGCCATCCGCAGCGCGGAAAACATGACCCGGAGCAAGGCTGTCATTGCCGGGCTGGAACGCTATCCGGCCTTAACCGGCAGCACGGTTTATTATGTTTGTCTTAACGATGCGGCTACGGTTAAGTGCAACAGCACAAACGGCGTGTCTGTTTCCTACGGTTATCCCGCAGCTCTTAACAGTGAAATTACCACCGGTCTTCTGAGAGCCCTGGACATCGATGCGGTGCCCAGCGGAGACACAAACAGAAAACAGCATGACTGGCAGTATAAATCTCATCTTTGGGAATCCGGTATTACTCAGCTCTTGATAGGACCGAGCGATATGGAGCTTCCCGATCAATATCAGGATGATAAGATTGATTCCACCTCCAAGGGTTGTTATATCGTTTATGACAATCCTTACATGCAGGGAGACAAGCTTATGAGAATGGCCCAGATAGTGGATACCGGCTGCTAGCAGGGCGGTTTTTAAGAGAAAAGCGCGGGGGATCAGGTGATTCCCCTTTTTTATGCCTGCTTTCGGAAATTTGCGGGAGCTCCGGTACGGCACCGTCTCCGCCTGATCAGCGACATTTGATATCAGTTTTTAGCCGGCGATCATCACCTGATGGCCGGCTTTTTCGTCACCTGAGGTTTTCCGCTGAATTTCGGAAAAGATCCTGGTGAAAATTTGACCATTTGCAAAGACAAAACACTCGTTCCGAGAATTTTTCAAGGGAGTATTTCAACATGTCATTTTTAGAAAATGGCCGTTTTTAGCGGGTTTTTACCCTCAAACCCCGGAAATATGTGATCTGCATCCTTACCGAAACGGGAACAATTGACAAAATATACTGATAATCTATACTTTGGCCGAATATTTTCACCAACAGTCATTGAATGAGGTTTTTTCATGACACAGGAAAGTACGCATGCCGCCAAGGTTATGGATGTTACCAAAGGGCAGATACGCTGCGACGCAGCAGCCAAGCAGGTGCTCAGCAACAAGGATATTCTGGCGATCATTCTGAGAGAGGTCGTTCCGGAATTTAAAAACTGCGACAAGGACTTTATTAAAAGGGAATGTCTTAAAGACGGGGTGCGCGTTGACTTAACTCCGCCGGACGGCGACGATGCCACTGATACCATTGTCGGCCTTAACACCGATGAGGTGCTCCTGCTTGAGGGGCGGAAAAGCTATGATCTTCTTTTTGAAGTTCTGGTTCCAGAAGCAAATGTTAAACGCCCGAGCAGGAAGAAGCGGAAGGGGGCTCGGAATGCTGCGGCATCAGGAAAAGAGGCCGCTTCCTCTTCTGACGAGCCGGAAAAGGTAGTTTTGATAGTGCATTTGGAGATCCAGCAGAATACCAGTCCGGGTTATTCTCTGGAAAAACGGGCTATTTTCTATAATAGCCTGCTGATGGTAAAGCAGCAGCTTTTAGTGAAGAACTTCAGTTATAAAAAGATGCGCAAGGTTTATTCCGTCTGGGTATGTCTGAATCCGAAGAATGAAACCCAAAATTACATTTATTCTTTGAAGTATGGTCCGTGTGGCGTGTCCCAAAGGACATACAAAAAGAAAAAACGGATATATGTGGACGAGAGTGAAAAGCGGCTGAAGAAAATCACAGAGAAGAATGACTACGATATGTCGGAGATTATTTTTATCCATGTTCCCAATTATTTTCCGGATGATGAAAAACCGGTTATTAAAATGCTGGGCACCCTTTTTTCACGTCAAAAAACAGTTGCTGAACGGAAGAAAATTTTAGAAAATGAATTTGGAGTAGCTATGACAAAAAATTTAAGCGAGGGGATTGACACTATGTGCAACATGGGGGAAGCCTTGTTTAAGGAAGGCGAGAAAAAAGGCGAGAAAAGAGGCGAGAAAAGAGGCGAGAAAAGAGGCGAGAAAAAAGGTATCGTAAAAACCCTGCTTCGAGCCATTGTATCTAATGTTAAACACTACGGTGTCACTAATGAACAGGCGATGGCCAATCTCGGCATTCCTGAAAATGAGTACGAGAAATACAATAAATTGCTGGAGAAGGAGGGGCTGGCTTTGACCTGACAGCGGCGCCGGGTTTAAGTATTTGCTGTTTTCTTGTTTATGCATGCGGTGGGACAGAGGCTATACGCGCTTTCGTCTTGCCGCTTTTGCGCATATCGAGGGTACTCTCAGGGACAGAAGAGGGGATGGACAATATGTGCAATCTGGGACAAGCCTTGTTTGATGAAGGTTACAGGAAAGGTTTCAGGAAAGGTTTCAGGAAAGGTTTCAAAAAGGGTTTCGTAAAAACCATGCTTCGAGTTATTAGGTCAAATGTCAAAAACTACAATGTTACTGAGGAGCAGGCGATGGCCAATCTCGGCATTCCTGAAAATGAGTACGAGGAATACAATAAATTGCTGGAGAAGGAGGGGCTGGTTTTGACCTGACAGCGGTGCCGGGTTTAAGTATTTGCTGTTTTCTTGTTTATGCATGCGGTGGGACAGAGGCTATACGCGCTTTCGTCTTGCCGCTTTTGACGCATATCGAGGGTACTCTCAGGGACAGAAGAGGGGATGGACAAAATGTGCAATCTGGGACAAGCCTTGTTTGATGAAGGTTACAGGGAAGGTTACAGGGAAGGTTTCAAGAAAGGTTTTAAGAAAGGTTTCAAGAAAGGTTTTAAGAAAGGTTTTAAGAAAGGTTTCAAAAAATGTAAAGCTGAAGGCCTTGAAGAAGGTATCAAAACAACTCAGCTTGGGAACATTGTGTCATTATGTAAAAAATTGGGATGTACCATGGAATATGCGATGGGTCTTCTCATCAGCATTCCTGAAAATGAGCGCGAGGAATACAAGGAAATGCTGGAGAAGAAAATGCTGTCTTTGGCCTGACAGCGGCTCTGCGCGTTTTCTTCTTGCCGTTAAATGGCTGATTTTGACATGGGGCGTACCCTTGAGGGACATCAGAAGGCCGGTGACACCGTACAGTCTGCGAACTCCAATAAAAACTCTTAATATGCCGGAGACCTTTTTAATGCCCCGTTTGTTACGATTACGGCTGCGCCTTTGTTCGAGGGTGCGGCGTTTTTTATTTCGGATCGGCTGTTTCCGGGCCGGCCAGGAACAGGGAACCCAGAGAGAGGTTTATGAAGCGCGATGAATAACAGAACAGACCGGGATTTTACTGACGTCCGGGTGAAAAAACTCCGGAATTCCCAGATTTGCAAGGATCTTCTCCGGGAGTTCGGTTTGCTGCAAAAGCTTTATATTGCGCTGGGGGTTACCTCGGTGCTCTGGATTCCGCTCCTGATTCTGACACCCCTGCTTGCCGCGCTCATTATCGGATCCGCCGGCCGGGCCCGCGCTCTTTTTGCGTCTCTGAATCTTTTCAACAGCGCCGGACGCTCCGGAAAGCTGCGGATCTATGGGGTACTGATTCTGCTCTTTCTTGTCTTAACCGGCATTCTGGCGGCGTACGCTTATGTTACTTCTCTTCCGGCGCCCTTCGGGCCTGACTGGATGCTTAACAAATGGTGGGCGTTCCCGGTTTTATCATTTCTCCCGGTGGTGACCTTTCTGTTCATGAGCGGTATTGCCTTTTATGCAGTGCATAACTCCCTGAAGGATCTCAGTAATTTTCTCGAGCAGGATGAATACCAGCTTGAGGCGCTGGATAAGTTTGAGACCAGGCACGCTGCCGAGCTTTCTCTTTACGAAAGCCAGTGCCGGGAGCTTTCCCGGCTGGCATCCTTAAACCCGGAGGCCTTCTCCGGTTTCATGCGCTTAAGACATCTCGTTATCATCGGGAGCCTCTATGAGGCGGAGAAGGAGCTCAGCAGCATTGCCGTCGCTTCCGGATCCGCAGTTCAGGCGGCGGATGCCCTGGAAAAGGCGCGGGAGTTTGTCCGTTTCTGCCGGGAAAACCGCGAGATCCTTCAGGAGTACCGGAGGAAGCTGGAGGTGTGGCAGGCCTGCGCCCCCTGGGCCAATGAGGCAGACTCCAATACTGCTCCTGACGTTGGTTATGCGCCTATTTTACTGTTTTTGTATTTTCTTGTGCTGGGGCCTGTAATGCTGTTCTTGCTGCTCAGCCTTCTGTGATAACATTGGGGTAAAATAAAGGATCTGCTGCAAAGAGCAGCTTTTCGATAAGAAAGGGAAGGTTTCAAAGAAGGTATCGTAACGTCCCTCTTCGAGCCATCAGATCAAATGTCAAATACTGCAATGTTACTGAGGAACAGCGATGGCCGATTCCGGCATTCCTGAAAATGAGCGCGATGAATAACAGAACAGACCGGGATTTTACTGACGCCCGGGTGAAAAAACTCCGGGATTCCCGGATTTGCAAGGATCTGCTCCGGGAGTTCGGCAGGCTGAAAATGCTTTATATTGCGCTGGGGGTTACCTCGGCGCTCTGGATTCCCCTCCTGATTCTGGCTCCCCTGATTGCCGCGCTCATTATCGGATCCGCCGGCCGGGTCCGCGCTCTTTTTGCATCTATGGATCTCAGCAATAACGCCGGACGCGCCGGAAAGCTGCAGGTCTATGGGATACTGATTCTGATCTTTCTTGTCTTAACCGGCATTCTGGGAGCGCATGCTTATGTTACTTCTCTTCCGGAGCCCTTCGGACCGGCTTGGGCGCTTAACAGATGGTGGGTATTCCCGGTTATCTCATTTTGCCCCTTTGCGGCCTTTCTGCTCATGAGCGGTCTGGCCTTTAACGATGTGCATACCGCCCTGAAGGAATACAGTATTTTTCTTTCGCAGCATGAATACCAGATCGAAGCGCTGGATAAGTTTGAGACCATGCATGCGGCCGAGCTTTCTCTTTATGAAAGCCAGTGCCGGGAGCTTTCCCGGCTGGCAGCCTTAAACCCGGAGGCATGCTCCGGTTTCAGGCGCTTAAGGCATTTCGTCATTATCGGGAGCTTTAACCTAAGTTCTTGACAAAAGTAGTTCCATGCCACCGTCAAGAATATAATTTAGATGGCTGTAGCACAAAGTTGTCAATAACAACTT
>NZ_JBGVBR010000193.1:0-5902 GCF_045225735.1 Succinimonas sp.
CAAATTTGAATCAGATTATGCCGATTTCCTCTTTGAACTCTCTGACGAATTAGGCCTTTTGTTCGCGGGGCCGGGGGAAATGGGGGATTTCCTGCTGAATACCGCCCTGAGACAGATCGTCAGGGAACGCAGTTACGACTTCATTGATTACACCCATGTTCTTGGCGTTCTGGCGCATATGCTGGTGACTCCCGGCATGGCGGAGAAGTTTGTTCTGGCAAGAGCATTGCCGGCAAAGGAGTATCAGGAGAAGATCCGGGCATTTTTTGTCAGGCTCCGGAAATGCCCGTTCGCCTCCCTCGTCTCCGGCGCCGCGAGAACCGCGCTCATGGCGGGGTACTTCCTGTCCATGTCCCGCCGCATTGCCGTTCTGGGCCAGAAATATGAGTCACCCCTGGTCTTCCTGGCCGAGATGCGGGATCTCTTTAACAGAAACCCCGCGGCAGGGAAAAAGCTTATCAGGGAAGCCGGTCCGGAACTGAAATTTCTGGCGGAGATCTTCCCGGACGCCGAATCCCGGGAAAACATCGCCGCGGCGCTGGCTCTTTCCGAAGACCGGGCACATAACCATGAGGCGGGTGATTTCGGTAAATTGTGACCTTATGACAGATCTTTGTTCCCTCAAATTGATAAACTATCCGGAATGAGGCGTGTTTTCCGGTGACGACTGTACCTTTTGAGGGAACCAGGGCCATCCCGGAAATCAGAATGTTTTTTTTCAGCCGGATTAAGGTGGCTATGTTTAGAATTTTGCTTTCCGATCATGATGAAATGAACTCCATGATCATTGAAATGATCCTCCGGAAAGCCGGCTACGAGGTGCTGTCGGTGGTTCCCGAATTCTGTATCGGGGAACTGAAGTCGTCTCGCTTTGATCTCCTGCTTCTGGGTATTTCATCGCTTCATGGCGGGGGAATGCCCATTGTGGAGTGGATTCGGGCCGACGCCTCTCTTGCGGATATCAAAATAATCCTCCTGGCCTCCGCCACCATGAGAATAGACCTGACCAATGCCTATCGTCTGGGGGTGTTGGATTTTATCAGAAAGCCGGCGCTTCCGGAGGTGGTGACGCAGAAGGTGCGGGATGCTTTGCAGAAGACTCATAAGGACACCATTCTGGTAGTGGATGACGATCCCGGCAATCTTATTGCCTTTACGGAGATTCTTTCCATCTGCTACAGCATCAGAACTGCCTCATCGGGCCGGGAAGCAGTGGAACTGATACGGCGCGAGGTTCCGGATCTGCTGCTTCTGGACCTGCATATGCCCGGCATGGACGGTTTCGAGGTTATGGAGACACTGTCGGAGATAGACAGCGCCCGGAACCTTCCGGTGATCGTGGTTACCGCCGATGACGATGTGGATACCGCGGCGCAGATTTTTCAGTACGGAGCCATGGATTACCTCACCAAGCCCGTGGTCATGCAGGTGGCTGTTCAGAGAATTCGCCGCATTCTGGCTCTGTCGCATTTCCAGAACGATCTCCGGGACGAGATTCAGCAGAAGAACCGGGATCTGGTCGCTGCCAATATGCGGCTTCAGGCCCTGTCCGATCAGACTATCTATGCTCTGGCGGGAGCCATTGACGCCAAGGATGCCTATACCAACGGCCATTCCCGGAGAGTGGCGCAGTATTCCCGCGAAATTGCGAGGCGCATGGGGAAGAGCCAGTATGAGCAGAATGAAATCTATAATGTGGCTCTCCTTCATGACATCGGCAAAATCGCCATTCCCAACGGCATCATTGCCAAGCCCGGCAAGCTTACGGACGAGGAATTCCGCATTATCAAGTCCCATACCGTCCGGGGCTACGAAATTCTGAAAAACATCACGGTAATGCCCCTCCTGTATATCGGAGCCCGCTGGCATCATGAACGCTATGACGGACGCGGCTATCCCGACGGCAAGAAGGGAACGGACATTCCGGAGATTGCCAGAATTATCAGCGTTGCCGACTGCTATGATGCCATGAGCTCGGATCGCAGCTACCGCAAGGCTCTGCCGCAGAGCAAGGTGCGTTCGGAAATCGAGAACGGGCTGGGCACGCAGTTTGATCCCGAAATCGGGAAAATCATGATTGCCATGATTGACGATGACGAGGATTATCTGATGTGCCACAGCGTTAATTTTTCGCAGGCTGAATCCTGAAGGCCGGGTGGATGAAGATTTTCAGGGTGATGGCAGCGCGGGCAAGTTTTTTTAATGCGCCGTTACGGCGGGTATCCGGGGATCATTTCCGGTAATTTGAGAGAGGGATAATTATGGATTCGATAACTGCCTATACCGAGGAAATTGATGATCTGGCTCAGGCGGCTTCCGAAATTTTTGAGCAGGTTAAGGATTTTGTCCTGCGCAAAAATTCCATCGGGATTATCTTTGCCGAGGAGGAAACCAATTATGCCGAGCTTTACGAAATCCTGAAGCAAAAGTGGGATTTCCCGATTGTCGGCTGCACGGCCATGGCCATGCTGCAGGGCCGGGATTTCAGGAATGTGGGAATTTCCTTCATGATTATCTCTGCCGATGACTGCTATTTTGCAGCGGCGATTACCGATGATTTCAGCGTCGATAATTTCAGGGAGAAGCTTGAGGAGACCTACCGGAAAGCCGAGGCCGCGCTTCCTGAAAAGCCCCGGTTTATTCTGACGCTGGGAGAGATGGTGCGGGAGGATGCGGATGTGGATGCCGACAGCATTCTCTCCGAGCTTAACCGGCTTTCCGGCAACCTCCCGGTCTACGGAGCCCTGGCATCCGACAGCTTCAGCATGGGAGGGTACCGGATTTTCTTTAACGAAGAGATTCGGCAGCGCGGTCAGGTAATCGTCCTGGTAGCCGGCAATACGGAGCCCCGGTTCTATCATATTAATTCCATCAGCAACAAAGCCGCCTCAAGCTTCCAGGTAACCGAATCCAAGGGCAATATCGTTTACCGTCTCGGGCAGGAAACCTTTGTGGATGTGCTCAGGCAGCAGGGCATGAGCGTTGACAAGAAGATGGTGATGGGAGACTACATTCTCTCGCCTTTTGTGGTGTCCGTGGAGTATCCCGGCGGCGATCAGGTGGAGTACGCCCGCACCCTGGCATATCTGGATCATGAGCATGGCTCGGCGGGATTTCTGGGCTCCGTTCCCGATAACGCCGTAATGAGCGTGGCCATTATCAGCAGAGCTGATGTGCAGGCCTCTGTGGCCCGCGGTTTTGAGCAGGTGTTCGAGGATCTCAGAAACAGCAACGGCCGTTATAAAACCATCCTTTGCAGTACCTGCTGCGCCCGGTTTATCGCTCTCGGTTCCGATACCGCCGCCGAGGCCCAGGCTTACGGGAACGGCCTTCCCGACGATGTCTCCCTTATCGGCATTTACAGCTACGGGGAATATTGTCCGATAAAGGGCAGCAAAACCGGAAATTATTATAATTCCTTCCACAATTTCACGTTTTCCATCCTGATGATTTAACGCGCCTGAAGGAGGTGAAACATGGAAGAAGCAGATTATCAGCTGGAAATAAAGAAGATGAGCCGCGAGCTTCGCCGGCTTCGGAAGGATAACGAGCTTCTGCGCATTGCCAATGATCAGGCATCCCGCACTCAGGCGTATATCCAGAAGGACATGAATCAGCAGATATTCTATATAAACCAGCTCCTGAAGTCCTCTCCCTACCTTCTTATTCTGACCAACCGGCAGCTGCAGACCGTGATGATTTCCGATATCTTTTTCCGCCATGACCGGGAATTTACCAAGGCTCAGGTGCAGCGCGGCGTGCCCCTGGGCAAGGCGCTCAGGAATTACCTGAGTCCGGAACATGTCGCGGAGCTTATGGAGAAGTGCGAAAAGACGCTGAACGGAACGGACGTGCCTCCCTATCTCATAAAAACCGTCATCAGCGGGCAGAATTTTCATCTTCAGGTCACTATCAGTCCTATGGAGCAGCAGAACGAGGTTTGCGGTCTCAACCTGGTGTTTGTGAACGTAACCGCCATGGTGGAGGCTATTGAACATGCCCAGCAGGCCGATCGGGCGAAGAGCAATTTTCTGGCCAACATGTCCCATGAGATCCGCACCCCCATGAATGCCATTGTGGGCATGTCGGAATTCATCCTCCGAGACTGCGCGGATTCGAAGGCGAAATCCTATGCTTCCATGATCCGCTCCTCCTCCAAAACCCTGCTGTCCATAATCAACGACATTCTGGACTTTTCCAAAATCGAGTCCGGCAAGATGGAGATCATCAACAATTACTTCAAGCTGAGCTCCCTCATTTCCGATATCAATGCGCTTATCAGGATTCGCATCAATGAAAAGCCCATTAAGCTTCTTATGGACATTGATCACAAGATTCCCGACGAGCAGTTCGGCGATGACGTGCGCATCAAGCAGATCCTGATAAACCTTCTGGGCAACGCCATCAAGTTTACCAATAACGGCTCCATTACCCTGAAGATCTGGACCGAAGCCGTGCCGGAGCCCGGCGGCCTGTACCAGGTGTTCTATTCAGTCGCGGATACCGGAATCGGCATTAAGAAGGATCAGATGGATCGGATCTTCGACAATTTCACCCAGGTGGACACCAAGAGGAACAGATCGGTGGAGGGCACCGGTCTGGGGCTCCCCATTTCAAAGAATCTGGTCAGCATGATGGGGGGCAGTCTCCGGGTGGCCAGCGAATACGGCCGGGGCACCACCTTCACCTTTGACATTCTCACGAAATCCCGGGACATGACCCCGGTGGGAGAAATGAGCAAGCTCCTGTCGGAGGGAAATTTCAGTCAGGAGGTGTTCAAGGCTTCCTTTACCCTCAAGAACACCAGAATTCTGATTGTGGACGACAACGATCTTAATCTCAAGGTGGTGAGCGGCATTCTGTCTCCCTACAAGGCCACGGTTGAAACCGCCACGTGCGGAGCGGAAGCCCTGATGAAATGCGCCAAAGTCCGCTATGACCTGATATTCATGGATCATATGATGCCGGTTATGGACGGCGTGGAGGCCTCCGGCATGATCCGAAAGATGCCCTTCGGCGATGTTACCCCGATAGTGGCGCTTACCGCCAACGCCCTCAGCGGGGCGGCTCAGGAATACCGGCGGCTGGGCTTTCAGGATTTTCTGTCCAAGCCGGTGGATCCCTATGAAATGGATAATGTGCTCAGGCGCGTGCTGCCCCCCGAAATGATAGTGCCCAATCCCCTGGACGAGAGCGCGGCGCATCCGGCAAAGACGTCCCGGGAGGAGGCCGAGGCCGGCGGGACGGGGAACGCCAAAGCGGCGGTTTCCGGGAATTCCGGAGGAACCGAAGCCCCGTTCTCCGATCTTTCCTGCGAGCTTTCGGAACCGGATTCCCCGGAGGCGAAGGCGGTTTCCGGGGATCTTATGGACACCAAAGTGGGTCTCCGTTACTGCATGAGCAACCGCGATTTTTACCGGAAGATGCTGGACGCCTTTGTGGAGCTGAATTCCATTGATGAAATCGACAAGCTGTTTCAGGAGAAGGACTGGGCCAACTACCAGGTGAAGGTTCATGCTCTTAAAAGCGCGTCTTTGACTGTGGGAGCCCGGGCGCTGTCAGAGCTGGCCCGGGGCATCGAGCAGGCGGTGCGGGTCAATGATATCGGGTATGCGCTCCTGCATCATCAGGAGCTCTGCGCTGTTTTCCGGGAAACCCGGGATCTGATAAAGTCCGGAGAACTGGAGATCGCCTGACCGGCGTTCTCCAAAAGTATCGCTCCCCAAAAGACTTCTTACGCCAAAAGATATCTTATGCCGGGAACTCAAAAAAACGCGGTTCCCGGTTAGCGGGCTCCGCAGGCTGCCGCATTCTGCCGCATTCTGCCCCGCAGTCTTAATCATGAGGATGCAATTATGACCGAGTCTTATTTGGATGCTCTGGGAGCCGATGATTACTGGGC
>NZ_JBGVBR010000194.1:0-6976 GCF_045225735.1 Succinimonas sp.
TCTGGTCTTCTTTGGCGGTGGAGCATCAGTATTATCCCGCAGAACGGGTATTGTCCTCTCTTTATGAAAACGGCTGCGGCGTGCCACGGGACAGCGAAATGGCCCGGGCTCTTATGGATCGCTATGAGCGGCATTCCTATCATGAGATCTTCCCCTACAAGGTTCTTTTTTACCGGCCGCAGTTTTTTGGAAAGGGGTATGATACCGTGGCTCCGGGGCATTATCATGAACTCTTTACCGGGAGAAGGGATATTCCGTTAGAGGAGCCAGCCGAAGGCGCAGAATAGAGGAGCCAGCCGAAGGCGCGGAATAGCGGAGTCTGTCAAAGGAAGTTGGCAGCAGCAGCGTTTTTTCACGAAATTACGTGAAAAAGTGTAACTGTCGGCGGGATTGTTCGTTACAATGTGACGGAAAACACATTTTCAGTTACCCTCGGCAGTGCGGTTTCCCCGACTGCCCTGTTTTCAGGTACCTCAGCAATGATAAATATTAAAAGCCGCAAGGCTGCGGGATTAACGGCTCTGGTTTTCCTTGCCGGAGCGTTTCTTAATGGCGCGTCCGCTGCCGACGCCGCCGTCACCGACATCAGCATGAATCTTTCTGAATGCATAAAGCTCACCTCTCTTGAGAAGGAGTGCCATGCCGCCTATGAGCAGGACTCCGGAGATGCCTGGGCCCGTATCGCCAATAACTTTATTTTGCGGTATGACGCCGGCAATCAGGTGAACGGCGAGATGTTCAGCTATATCGTGTACTCCTTTGAAAAGGCGGCTCAAAGGGGAAATCCTCAGGGGCTTTTCTACATGTCTCAGCTCTATCGGGTAGGCACGGATCGGTCTATTGCCCAAGATCGCGATAAGGCTCTGGCCTATCTTGAGGAAGCTGTAAAAAAGGATCAGCCCCGGGCTCTGGCTCTTAAGGGATTTTTTCAGCATCAGGGACTGGGCGGCGTGTACCTGGACAGCAGACAGGGCCTGGAGCTCATCCGGAAGGCTGCGGAAAAGGGAGACGCTTTTTCTGAAAACCTTATGGGTCTAATCACCTACAACGGCGCCGGGGTGGACAGAGATCCGGAACGGGCTTTCAGATGGTTTGAAAAGTCGGCCTCCCACGGCTATGCTGCCGCCTATAACAATCTCGGCTTCTTGTATGAAAACGGCGTGGGCGCGGAGAAAAATCCGGAATTGGCCTTCCGTTTTTATGAAAAGGCCGCCAAAAAGGATCTCCGGGAGGGGCTTTTGAATCTGGGCCGGGCTTATCTGTACGGTATCGGGGTCAAGAGCGATTACGTAAAGGCCTTCCCGTATTTTGAAAGGGCGGCGGACAGAAATCTTAACGATGCCATGTATCTTGCCGGCTGGATGCTGCATTCCGGCTACGGCGTAACCGCGGATCTCCCCCGGGGCTTTCACTATCTTGACAAGGCTTCTGAAGTGGGCAATGTGCCCGCTACCGCGCTTCTGGCAGATATGTATGAAAAGGGCGAAGGGGTGGCCTGTCAGCCGGAAAAGGCCAAAGAGCTCAGAGACGCTATTATAGAAACCAGCTGGCACCCTTACAATGATGCCACCATGGTGCCCGCAGCTCTGTCTCTGCCTGAGGATTTTATGTTCTGACGGCGGAATTCCGGGAGAATTGCGGATTCAGCAAACCCGGCATGACAAGTCTCCTGCCGGGAAGCCCTCAGCGGGACAGACTAAGGCGGAATAATCAGGCGGCTCTGTTCCGGCAGATGGTTTCGTAGGCCTGATTAATGGTTTGCGCCCGATCGGCATATACCTGAGCCATTTCTTCGGGAAGTCCCCGGGATTGAGCCAGATCGGGGTGATATTTTCTGATAAGACGGTGGAAGGCCTTTTTGATTTCCTTGTCAGAAGCTGATGCCGGCACCCCCAGCACCTGATAGGCATCCAGCACATCCATCTGGCGGCCGGCTTCTCTCTCGGCTCTTCTTTCCTCCTCTTCGCGCCGCTTTTCTTCTTCCTCGCGCCTTTTTTGTTCCTCGTACTGCTGCCGATTCCAGCCTTCGGCTCTTTGCTCCTTCCAATGATCGTTGAAGGCGCCGCGGTAGGCAAACTCATCGTTCGGGGCGAAGTTTTTCCAGGACTGCATCCTGCGGCATTCGTCGATCATTCTCCGGAGCTCCCGGGGAGAAAACTTCAGGAGCTTGCAGAGCTCGTTAAGCCTTTGATCCTCAATGGAGGAAATGACTCCGTCGCAGAGAGCGATAGTGACCACAAAGTTCATGAGGTACTTGATATTGGGCTTTTTTTTGGAAAACCGGGTATATCTTTCCAGAAGCCTCACGGCGTTCATGGGACTGTAGTCCCGGGCAAAGCCGGCAAAAAATGCGGTCTGACAGAGCTCGGCGCTTTCCGGAGAGGTGGAGAGCTGCCGGATATACTCCTGAACAATGGCATTGCGGTAGGGGTTTTCGTCGCTGGTGCTTCTTCCGATATAGCCGGCCAGCTGAAAAACCCCGCTCAAATAGAGATTATGAATTTCCTTGTCGCTTAAGTGGGAGACTGATCCGTCTACAGAGGTTCTTCCGATGCCTCCATGGGTATAAATTTCGATAAACTTCTGGATCAGGTACCATCCGATAAAAAAGAGGATGGCGAAGAAAAAAATGCGGTTTGAGGAGAACAGGGACGAGAGCATGTTAGGAAACCACGATAGCCGGTAATTACTTTAGTTGATGACAGGGGATTATTGTATTGCTGCATCCTGCCCGTGAGTATAGCAGAAGAAGAAACCGCCGGCCCGGATTTGAGCGCTGAAATTTGAATTTTGTTTGGGAATGCGCAAATTCCGGGAGGATGCCAGAGCCCTGGCATGATGATCCCTGACTTGGGAAATCCCTCGGAATCCGGCCTCTTAATCAGGTTACTTGCCCTTTTTGGCCAAGCTTTTCCAGGATTCGGCGCGGCGGCATTCCTCAATCATCTTTTTGAGATCCCGCTGAGAAAATTTCAGGAGCTTTCCGATCTCGTTAAGGTGCTTTTCCTCCACAGGGGAGAGGTTCCCGCTGCAGAGGGAAAGATTCACCAGAAAGGTCATGATGTAGCGGACATCGGGCGTTTTGCCGGAGGCCTGGGCATAGATATTAAGAAGCTCCGTGGCCTTGTTCGGAGTAAAATCCTTTTCAAATCCGGCATAGAATGAGTTTTCGCAGAGCTTCATGCTTTCCGGAGTCGGAGCCAGCTGGCGGACATATTCCTGCACGATGGCGTTCCGGTAGGGATTCTCCAGCCGGGTGCTCCTTCCGATATAGCCGGCCAGCTGAAAAATTCCCCCGAGGTAGAGATTGCAGGTCTCAAGATCGTTTTGCCTGAAAAACTCTCCGGACACCGGCCCCAAACCGCTGGCTTCCAGATTTCTGCGGGAGTTTATCACCAAAATAACTATGACGGCGACAATAACGATGAATGGAATGAACGCAAATAAATAGAACATGTCAGCATCCTTTGTTCAGTAAATTCTTATCCCCCGGAAAGCAGGCGGGACAGAGCCGGAAAGCGTGATAAATCAGCGGAATCAGCCGCAGAACTGCCTTAACCCGTGTCCCAGTTCCCGGTTCAGAGACTCTCTTCTGAAATGCCGGGAAAATCGTCCGGGATTGCTATCCTCTGGCCCGGGTGATTATCGTATAGGCATCATTGATTTCCTGAGCCTTGTCGGCATAAACCTTCTCCATTTCCTCGGGAAGTCCCCGGGCTTTGATCATGTCAGGGTGGTACTTTCTGATAAGCCGGTGATAGGCCTTTTTGATTTGGCTGTCAGAAGCGGTTTCCGGTACCCCCAGAATGGCAAAGGCCTTCTGAAGAGACTTATCCTCCTGCCAGGACTGGCCGGAAGCGTCTTCCTGATTCCACGAGCTTCCGGAATCATTCCAGGAGCCCTGACCGGAGCTGTTCCAGGAGTTTTGTCCGGCTCCCTGATTGTAGCCGCCATCGTAACGGCTTCTGTCATAGCCGCTGTTCCCGTAATAGCTTTCGCCGCCGGAGCTTCCGGTGTCGGAATAGCCGCCGTAGGAACCGGAAAACCCGCCGAAGGAGCTGTCCCGGAAATTCTGCCATTCCTTCATTATCTGGCATTCTTCCATCAGGGCGGCGAATTTTTTGGGCGGGTAGCTGAGCAGGGCTGCAATTTCATGAAGCCGGGTCCTCTGCATATTTGTGAGGACTCCATCGCACAGGGCCACGGTGATAATGAACGTCATCAGGATATCCAGATTGGTTTTCCTTTTGGAATTCCGCTCGTGGGTGCGAATGAACCTGATGCCGGTGGTGACCTGATAATAGGGATTACGGCCGGTATTGTAGGCGCTGAGACAAAGCTCGGTGTTTTCGCCGTTTTGGGTAAGCCTTCTGATGAATTCGGCGACGACGCGGCTGATTTCGGCTCCGTCGGAGCTGGCTGCTCCTCCCACGTATCCGGCCAGCTGGAATACCCCCAGGAGGTAGAGCTGTTTCAGCTCCTCGGGGGATGAGGTACTTTCTTTTCTGAAGTATCTCTCACCGGTGGTCATGAAGTACCAGATAAAGTACTTTAAAATCAGAATAATGACCACAAATATGAAAATCTTGATCATGATAACCTGTCGGAAACTATCTTCCGGCCGAACTTACGGTGACTGTAATCAGACGGCCGGATGCAAAAGTGCAGGAATGTTTGGTATCGGGAATTCCTGCAAAGACGTTAACTTCGGAAAGTTTAGCACAGATGCCCCTTTTTGTGATAATTACCGGAATCCTGTTTTTTAGGCGGGTTAAACCAAAACCGGCTGCGCTGCTAAAGCAAAAATCTCAGAGCAGGCAAAAAGCTGATGCAGGAGAAGATGGCTAAGCAGATAAGCTGGATTATTGCTTCCTGTTTCAGAGCAGAGGAATGTTTGAGGAACGGGGCGGGAGTGATGGGGGAGATCAGGCCTCTGGTGAGAGCCGGGGGACATGGTGATGAGTGAATGCTGCGCGGAGGAATAGTGAGAAGGAAAGCTGCTCGGAGGAAAATGAATGTTTTTTCTGTTCAGAGAGAAAATAAGCAGAGGGATGCAATGTGTGAAATGCTGAAAGTTCCCTCATGAAATGTGTAAGTGTTTATGTGAAAACCTAATGAAAAGGTGAAGATTATGACAAAGTTCGCTCATATAATGTGATTAAAAGTCATAGGTTCACTCATGAAAATGTTAAACAGGAAGTTAGTGACCGGATAAGCCGTAATCCGAGGCACGGATGACAGCGGGAACGGCGGAGCGAGCGCAGAGAAGATAACAGAATGGATGGCACGGTTAATACGCTGTTGAAGGTACAGTCGAATTATTGAGCTGCGATTTCCCGAAAAGAGTTTGCCCGAACAAAAACGTGCGGGTGCTTCGGATTTATTTTTGCGATGATGTCTGGCCTGAGAAGTGAAGGAAAAGCATGAATGACAGGCTAAGCAGGACTGAGCATTAAGGCAGATCAGCATCAGGGAGGACAGGAGCATGTATCTCAGAAGAAAGGCTGATGATTTTCTTATGCAGTGGAAAAATGACCCCGAGCATAAGCCTCTGGTTATCAAAGGAGCTCGTCAGGTGGGCAAAACCGAGACTATCATGCAATTTGCCCGGAAGAACTATCGCTCGGTGGTCAGCATCAATTGTGCTCTGGAAAGGAAGTATCTTGCCATCACTCAGGATGGCTATGACGTGGCTTCGGTAGTGAAGAATATCAGCTTCATCGACCCAGCGAAGGAGTTTATTCCCGGCGAAACCATCATCATATTCGATGAGCTTCAGGACAATCCTGATATTGTCACCACGCTGAAATCCTTCAGAGAGGATGGCAGATATGATGTGATTTGCAGCGGTTCTCTTTTGGGGAGCAGCTATCGGAAGATCCACAGTAACAGCGTGGGCAGCAAGACCGATTATGAAATGCATTCCCTGGATTTTGAAGAGTTTCTGTGGGCCAAGGGCTACAGAGAGGAGCAGATCCGGGAAATACTTGAGCACATGGTTGATCTGAGGCCGTTCTCCTCAACTGAAATCGCGGTGTGGAAAAGGCTTTTTCTGGATTATTGCGTTTTAGGAGGCATGCCGGAGGTGATCAGGAGGTACATTGAGTCCGGAAACTTCTCCGGAAGTCTGGAACTTCAGCGGCAGATCTGTCTCGACTACGAGGAGGATATCCGCAAGTATGCGGAAGGTTTGGATCCGACCAAGATTGTAAGCGTTTACCGCTCTGTTCCTGTACAGCTGGCACGGGAGAACAAAAAGTTTCAGTTTAACGTGGTGAGCAAAAATGCTCGATCCCGCGAATATACCGGATGCATTGAATGGCTTATTGATGCCGGGGTGGTGGTGGCCTGTCACTGTCTCCATTTTCCGGAACTGGCCCTTAAGGGCAACGAGGACATGTCCCGGTTTAAGCTCTACTATCCCGATACCGGACTTCTGGTGGCGGCTCTGGATGATGAAGCCCAGGAGGACTTAAGGGCAAACAGGAATCTCGGGGTTTACAAGGGGGCCCTTTATGAAAACTTTGTGGCGGAAGCTTTTGTAAAGCAAGGGCTGGGGCTCTTTTACTTCAAGAAGGAGAATTCCACTTTGGAGGAGGAGTTTTTTGTGAGAACGCAAAATGAGCTGATTCCGGTGGAGGTTAAATCCAGCGACAAAAGATCAAAGTCTTTGGCAACGCTTATCAGAAGCGAGAATTACGGGGATATCCATTACGGCATAAAGCTTGGAGACTTTAATATAGGAAAGGCGGAAGGAATCATCACCTTTCCTTATTTCTGTGCGTTCAGGATCAGGGAATATCTTAAGAGCTGGAAATCAGTTGATCCTGAACTGGGATGAATCAGACCAGAGATGAATAGACCTGTTTAGGTATTTGGATTCTTGTAACGCAGTGTATTTAATGATGATCTTGCAGAGAAAAATTTGTAAAGCAGGTAAAGATTGCAAAGCGAACTGGCAGAGGACATAATATGC
>NZ_JBGVBR010000195.1:0-3900 GCF_045225735.1 Succinimonas sp.
TTGACCCCACCGCCATTTACACATAGGCAAAATGAAATCCGGTTCCGGCGGGAGCTCCGCGTCCCCGGGGTGATTCGCGGCATTCAGGGGTTCAAAGCAGACAGGACAGCCTGCGGAGGCCCGCAAGGTTCCCCGGCTTAGCCGGCACCCGCAATGGGGACAGGGGGTAAACTTTGAAGGCTCAGCGCCGGAGGAAGAGGAGCCCCGGGAAGCCGTTCCCCCGGAAACAGCTTTCTCATACTCTTCCGGAAGGAACCTTTTGGAACAGAAGCCGCAGACAAGCCGCCCTTCGGCAATGTCATATCTGAGTTCCCCGGAACATTCCGGGCACTTGAATACCTCTGTGAGATCCATAACCGCCTCCGTATCCGCCGCATTACAAGCCGGCATCCTGCAAAGATCTCCGCTGCCGCTTCGCCGGCCCCGAGGTCAGCCGGCGGCTTTCCTCGATAAGACTCATTATATCCGGATCCGGAAGCTCTCCGGAAAGAATCACCGATATCCAGTGCCGGTGATTCATGTGATATCCCGGAAAGATGCCGGGCCGCCGCAAAAGATCCGGCATATCATCCGGCGCTGCCTTAAGGTTCACGATATCCAGGGGCTTAACGCTCCCGTTCTTAAAAATAACGTCCTCCCGGACATTCATGATGAGAGCGAACCATTTCCCGCTGTCCTGATGCCGGAATACCCCATAGCTCCGGTACCGGTTCTGCGATGGATTCTCCTGCCAGGGGAAATCCGGTCTCACGTCATAGCGCTTCAGGATCTCCGCGGTAATTCTGTTCGCCTGATCTCCCGGAAACAGGACTTCCTGAAAACCCTGCCCCGCAATGTCAAGAAGGAGCTCCCGGTAAGCCTCCCGCACTGATGCCGCATAAGCCCCGCTTCCGGGGATTCTGAGGGGCAGGTAATCCTCGGAGGCGGCGGCGTCAGTAACCCGGCCTGAGACCTCGCCCTGTTCCGTTACCGTGATCTCGCAGTTAAAAGCCCCGTCCATAATGGCGGTGCGGCAGCGGTAAACCGAGTCCGAATCCCCCTTCTGAAAGCCGTACTTAAGAAGCTTTTCCGGCACCGGCCGGCGCCGCTGAAAAATCTCCGCCTCCAGGGTAAGGTCAGAAGGCGCTTCCGGGGCCGGGATCGGCTTGCCTCCCTCCGGATGTTCCTTTGTTATCTGCTTTTTTCTCGTCCGCGCCATGTTTTCTCTCCCTTTTTCCTGGTATTACGGTACCGAAGATATGATTTTGCCGCATACATGCTTCCTTCTTTGCAGGGACTCCGGCTAAGCTTCGCGGCGAGGCATTTTCGGATCCCTCCCCGGAGAAAAAAGACCGCCAGGGATCCTCCCGCTGGGAAGGCCAGCAGGAACAGAAAGTCTTTCCCGTGATCCCCCGGGGCGCTGAAACCGGCAGCAGCCATAATAGCTATGCCGGCGCATGCCATGAGAGATCCCGTAAGGCGCGAAGAAAGCCTCCCGGAGAACAGCCGTCTTACCGGGGCGATCTCTGCATAGATCATCATGGGAAAGATCATTATCATAGCCCAAAAAAAATAACATACAGGACAGATTTGCCGGCAATTTTTGCTAACAGCGGGTAAAACGGCACCGCTAAGCATGACGCAATGCCGCTAATGAGGAGCAGCCCGGAAAGCATCCAGCAGAAAACTTTGACTTTGGAAACGGGAATATCGGCCATGAGCTTTCCGGTCTGGCCGTTCATATAGCAAAGCATCTCCTTCCCGTCCTGCTTTATCTCCATCACCCACACCGGAAGCCAGGCATAGGAGATCTTAAGAGGAATAACGACAGGCTGCCCTTTTACCGGGCTGAATCTGGTATAGGACTTCCCGTCTGCCAGAAAATACTCAAAGGCGGTCTGAAAGCGCAGCCGGGCGCGCCAGAAATAATCCCCTTTGATGACAGCCGGAATCTTGAGATCCGGGATAGCGGCATAAACCGGGCTCCAGGGCCGGCCCCCCTGACTGTCAAAGGGTTCCAGATTCCGGAAGGCTTCGTCGCTGAACTCACCGGTAATAATTTCAGGAGATCCGGAATAAAGCTGACTTCCTGCTGCCTCTGTCTCAAATTCCTCCACCTTGCAGCGGGAACCGCCGCCAGCTGCAGCCTCGGTGAGCGCTTCGCCATTAAAGCTCATCTCGCCGGTAACCTCCGCATCATACAGAAACACCGGAACATAGAAAGGCCGGACGCCCTCAATGCTGGCTTCAAGAAAGGAGTCAGGAACAAACTCCAGGGACTTGAGATGCTTCCGGAATTCCTGGATAAAAAACTCCTTTTCCCGGGAAAACGGCACGATAAGATCCGGCGCCGCAAAGCCGGGGTTTTCGGGGGAGCTTTCTCCGGCAGGATCTGCTCCGGGAGTGTTCTCCGCTCCCGGGATCTTCGTATGACAAAGGGGGCATTCTCCCAAAAGATCTCCGGAGCCGCGACCAATGAGGAGGCGGCATTTCCCGCATGACAGAAAATCCGGAGTCCCGGAGGATCTGTTCCCTGTCCCCCCGGCTTTTGGTTCTGGCGCCGGAGAGGGAGATGAAGAAGATGATGACGGAGAGTCTGCGAAGGGAAATGATGCATAGGAAAATGATGGAGAGGTAAAGGATGAAGAAGATCTTTCTCTGCGGGCTTTCCGGGCAGAGATGGCTGCTTCGTACTCCTCCGGGGAGAGCTTCATGCCGCAGGATTTGCAGGAGAGCCGCTGCCTGGAAATGCTGTACGAAAGCTCCCCGGAACAGTAGGGACAGAGGAGCTTTTCAGATAAAGTAACAGTAATACTCGTTTTCATGATCCTCAAGTTCGCTTGCGGTCGCGCTGTTTCAGAGAAGCTTACTGCCCCGATCCTGACGCGTCATTTATGTTCTGTCTCCCGGACTCCCGCTGACTTCATTGCAGCTCCCCTGCAATTCCGGCTGAGACCGCTTATGCGGCAACCGGGATTCACTCCGATGATTTAACTGATTTCTGAGCTGTCAGGATTTTTTCAGCGATTTTCCGGCGGCGCCAGTACCGGAGATCCGATTTTACCGCATACAATTTTCCCTCATAACGGGGATCCCTGCGGGGCTCTCTTGCCAGGAGTTTTTGGATCCGGCCCCAGCTCCAGCTCTGGCTGACGGCATAGCCGCCTCCCGCAAGCATGGCCAGCACGAACATAAAGGTTCTGTCGTGATACCCCGGGGTACCGAGAAAGGCCGCAATGATAAAAGCAAGGCCGGTTCCGGCCATGAGAGATCCCGCAAGACGCCAGGAAACACGCCCGGAAAACACCCGTCTTACCGGAGCAATCACTGAATAGAGCAGCATCAGAAAGCCCATGCAAATAGCTCCCATGCCGAAAAGGCCGAAAGCTGACGCCACCGGCACGAAATACGGGGCCGCAAGCCACCCGGCAAGGCCGGTCAGAAACAGCATTCCGGAAAAGAGCCAGCAGAGAATTTTTACTTTGGAAACGGGAATATCGGCCTCCAGTTTTCCGGTCTGGCCGTTCATATAACAAAGCGTCTTCGTCCCGCCCTCCCGGATCTCCATCACCCACACCGGAAGCCAGGCATAGGAGACCTTCAGGGGCGTCAGGGAAACCTGTTCCTTTGCGCCTGTGAAACTGGTGTAGTATTCCCCCTTTGTCAGAAAAAGCTCAAAGGATTCCCTGAAACGCAGCCGGGAACGCCCGAAATAATCAGCGCTGGTGATGGCCGGAATCTTAAGATCCGGGATGGCAGCGTAAATCCGGCTCCAGGGCCGGGCCTCTTTGCTGTCAAAGGGTTCCAGTTTCCGGAAGACGTCATCGCTGAACTCGCAGGTAAGATTTTCGGGCGAAGCGGAATAAAGCTGACTTCCTGCCGCCTCTATCTCAAACACCTCCTTCCTGAATGAAGGAGGAC
>NZ_JBGVBR010000196.1:0-3649 GCF_045225735.1 Succinimonas sp.
TATGCAGCTTCTCCTCAGTGAAAGAGGCTCCCTGTACCTTCACATTGACAGCCGGGTGGGGCCGTACCTTCGCATTATCATGGATGAAGTATTCGGCATGGATAACTTTATCAATGATATTTCCCGGGTGAAATGCAACCCCAAAAACTTCGGCCGCGCGGGCTACGGCAATCAGAAGGACGTTATTTACTTTTACGCCCGGAACCGCGAAAAGGTGATCTTTAACAGTGTTACCGAGCCTTACTCCGCTGCGGATCTGGATCGTCTCTTTAAGAAAAAAGACCGCCGGGGCCGCCGCTATACCACCGTGCCCTGTCACGCCCCGGGAGAAACCTCCGGGGAAACCGGCGGGCTTTTCCGGGGGCTTCCCCCGCCCACGGGCCGGCATTGGCGTTATGCTCCCCGGGTGCTGGAGGACATGGATGACCGGGGGCTTATTGAGTGGTCAAAGACCGGAGTGCCCCGCATTATCAAATATGCCTCCGATTCCTCCGGGAAGAAAATGCAGGATGTCTGGCTGAACTTCAAGGATCCTCCTTACCCCTGCTATCCTACGGAAAAGAATGCCGAAATGCTGGAAACCATTATCCGGCAGTCCTCCCGGGAGGATTCTCTGGTGCTGGATCCCTTTGCGGGCTCGGGTTCCCTCCTCAGGGCGGCCCTGATTTCAGGACGGCGCTTTATCGGCATAGATTCCTCCCCGGAGGCCATTAAGGTCATGAAGGAACGTCCCGAGCTCCGGGATCAGGAATTCCGGGAGTTTCCGGCAGAGGCACGGCAGAAGCAGTAATGAGCAGGAAAAGAGGGCGTTCCGGCCGGGATAACATAAGCGCAAAGAGAGAAGCGTCCCCAAGGGATGGGGCTCCGGGTATTCCGGATACGCCGGACGAGATATCGCCTGTCCGGAGAATACTGTCTTGCGCGGCCTATACGATCCTTGCGGTTTTTTTGAGCTGGTTTGCGGCCGAATTTGCCCGGGCCATTGCAGACGGCATGGATACCCGGCTTTATGACACGCCGTATCTTGCGGTAATGGATCCCGGACGGGTGATTACTCTCGAAACCGCCGCCTATATTGAGCAGGAAACCGGAATTCTCCAGTATAAAACCGGCGCGGAGTTCTATCTTGCGGCAGTGCCGGGCTGCCTTCCGGACTGTGATTCCTACGCCACGGAGCTTTTTAATGCCGTGGGTGTTGGTGATCGGGAAAAGAATAACGGGGTGCTCTTTCTCATGGATACCCGGGATCACCATCTTGTGCTCCGAACAGGGAGCGGCGTTGAGGATGTGATCACCGATGGCAAGGCCGGACGGATCCTGGATGATTACGCCGTGGCTCCCGCCAAAGAGAACAAGTGGAATCTGGCAGCCCGGAATACCTTTGCGGCCGTGATGACGGAGCTTTACGGAAAGTACCAGATGCCGCTTCCTGCCGGCATTACCTTTGCAAAGGAGGATGTGCCGGAGATGCCTCAGGAGCAGCAGATCACGGAGCCCGTCCCGCTGCCGCCTCCGCCGGAAAACTTCTGGATCGGTATTGGTTCCGGAGTTCTGTGCTTTATTTTTCTCCTCTGGCGGATCACGGTCTATTATCGGGATCCCCGGGGGGAGTGTTCCCGCTGGAAGACTGGTCTCGGGGTGATCGCGCTTTTCCTTTTGGAATGCATCTTTCATTGCGGATCAGAGGGGGCCGGCGGCGGATCATCCGGCCGCTCCCACGGCGGCGGTGGCTCCCGGGGCGGCGGCGCATCCCGGTAGCTTATCAGGCCTTCTCAATCAGGCACTGGTGTTCCTTGGTTTTCGGGTCATAGTTAAGACCTATCATGATTATGTCGTTCGGATAACCACCGTCACGGTATCTCCCGAAATATTCCTTTTTCTTAATTTGATCCATGGCATCTTCGGCACTGGTATCATGCTTGAATTCGATTAGCAGGATTGGCAGGGAATCGTTCCTCTTCGGAGCATAGATCACGTCGGCGTATCCTTTTCCTGACTGAAGTTCCCGGAAGCATTCATAATCACTTTCGGTACGCCACATAAGTCCTGCTATTACGCAGAATACCAAGGCTTCCTCGCTGTTGTAACCGAGCAGCGATACATTAGGCGAATTATGGATTTGGGCGATTATTTTAGCTGCCTTCTCGCTGTCCAGTGCCTGTATGGCGATGAAGAGTTCCTCTGAACGCTTAATAATCGGCATGGCGTTATACCATGACTGAGTTTTTGCAATTGAGGTGAGCGCAGCTCTGATTTCCTGATTTGGAACATACGCCAGCCGATAGTTGCCGCCGTAATCCTCGCATCCAAGATAACCAAGGCATACCAGAAGGCAGAATACATCGTCCTTGCTCTTGATGGTAACCATGTCGTTCTCAAAATTGCTGCAGTCGAATTTAATTATTCCTCCGGCAATAAGCTCCAGGACATCATCCCTGATGCCGTCATAGTTCATATTGATGAGACGCACCACTTCCTCATTTGATACGGTGCCGCTCCAGTAGCTTATGCATTCATTCCTGCTTGCCGCTTTAACGACAGAGTTAGGGTTGTATATGTCAATACCCTTGATTTTATAACCCTCATACCATTTTCTTAATTCCTGGTGTGATATTCTGCATTTAGGAAATTTTACAATTTCGGCAACTTCATCCTCGGTAAATCCGAAGTAGCTGGCAAATTCTCCGGGGGCGAGCATGTTGTATTCATCAAAGGTGTTCAAAGCTGACTGGGAGTTGTATTTTTTGATTGGCAGGATACCGGTGAGATAGGCTAAAGCAAAAACTGACTGTCCCTTTTTGCCCTTAAACAGTCCCCTTAAAAAATTAATAAATGATTCCTGCAGTTTTTTATCATCACGATAATCCCGGTAAATTAAATCCCATTCATCCATAATAAGAATAAATTTATTTTTGGTGTGATTGCATATTTCCTTTAATGCGGAGGACAGATTCTTTTTGCCTGTTTTTCTGCTTTTGCTGAGCAGTTTTGCATAGTCCTCATTTTCTTTAAGCTCTTCGATTACGGAGTATTGCAGATAATCAACAATGGTGGTAACACCTTTTACCTGCAGATCTTCATCTTCGGTATAAGCGATGTAATCATCTCTGACAGTGTTCATGTCGATGTAAATAACATCATATTTGTTAAGATGTTCGGCAAAGCTGTCCTTTCCCGCAATTTTCAGCCCGTCAAAAACATTTGTGCCGGCATACTCTTTTGAATAGTAAGCCAAAAGCATATCAGCTGTGACGGTTTTTCCGAATCTGCGGGGACGAGTCATGCCCAGCAATTTTGCGTCAGTATTAATAAGCGTATTGGTCTGATCGATAAAATCAGTTTTATCAACAAATATTCTGGTGTTTTTTGCTTTAACCAGATCGACAAAAGAATTACCATCGACAGGATTTATGATATCACCCATAACTGAAACTCCGTAAAATTTGTCACAACGCTATTATAACACGATAAAGAGCTTTGATCTATGATATGTGATTAAAATTAACCAAAGATGCTGTAAATTTTTTGTTTCTTGTTCCCAAAAACAATGAACTGTTTCGGCAGCCCCGGAGTAAAGAACATTTACATTCAGAAATAAGCCAGACATTAATTAAATTCCGGGCCGTTTGGATAAAGATTATTTTATCGG
>NZ_JBGVBR010000197.1:0-6327 GCF_045225735.1 Succinimonas sp.
TCCTCTTCTTCTCTCTGGTAATACTGACGTACCGTTCCGTTTGGATCAAGTGAATATTTTACTGCCATATCTAACCTCGTTTTATGCTTGCATTATAATCCGGCTTCCGCAACCAAAATTTGGCTGCAATTATAGCACAAATGCACTGGTCAAAAAATATACAGGCCCCGGTGACGGATATAATGTTAAAACATAATCCCAGGGCAGACGTTTGGCCCGATCCAGCTTAAAACTCATCATTCTGAAAGGTAAAATAGATTATATTCCTTTCATTATCCCGGGAATTCACATTTATCGCGGCCCGATAAAATTGCTGCCATTGAGATGAATCATGTGTTCCGGATTGTCAGCAATCCAAACCTCTGTTTCCCAGGCTAATGATTCAGAAAATTTCTTGTAGGTAGCAAAATCAGGGAAAGCCGTAACAAAAATCTTCCCTGATTTTACATGCTTGGTCATCTCATTAATTTCCAGGTATCTCTTCGGACTCACAGGGCCTACTGACGTTACTGATTCAATAAAATAAATCCAGTCATTGTCTTCTCTGTAAAGAACAATATCCGGCATCTTATTGTGGACGTTTATATTGAAGCCAAGCTGCATCAGCTTTGAAACGTTGTTTACCAAATCCCTGTCTGTTGAATCTCCTACATACAGGCATTCAGAATATGGAGCAAAACGCGGAGCAAATTCTTCAATTATAGCTTTTTGCAATTCATTATGCTTTCCGGGAGAAAACTTAAAATCAGAGCCGTTGATGCGAACCGGCATTAAAGTCATGGCTTTCTTTGACTTGTAGATGTTTTTCAGAGTGTCATGATTTGCTATAAAACTCTTTATTTCACTTTCTTCGTTGGGAGAGTTTATGGAACGTATGACGTTCAGAGCTTCATCGGTTAATCTGTAGCAATAGTTAGGACTGTTTGTCGGAGTGCCGTTATCTTCAATAAGCGCTGCTTTTCTGAACTCGTGCATAGCCTGTTTTCTGAACGTTTCTCTGCTGTTTTCAGCGTAAGCTGTTCCGTAATAGCTGTTTGCAAATCTGATAATGTCATGAATCCTTGACCATGAATTTGTTGCGTTTGCCCATGCGTTGTCAGGCTTAATGTCTGACAGGGCTAAAATGCTCAGAACGCATATATCTGCTTGCTGAGCGCGGGGCATTCCTATTTTGATCAAGAAGTTTCTGGCTTCATCCATCTTATCCATAAGCAACCTCGTTAATTATTCTGTCGCAGTTTACGGTAGACAAATCCTCAGATGAAAGCATCTCTTCTCCTATTTTGCTGATAATGTCAGCAGGAGGAAATGGCATGCTGTTCATTTCGGTGCTGTTTACCTGAGTGCTGCCGTTAAGGATTCTGTAATACATATCAAAAAGTGTTGAATTTAACAGGGCATAAACTCCGTAGGTCGTTTTGCGATCCATTTCAGAGCCGTCTGCTTTGTCCACAAAATTAATCTTGTTCTGAGTGCCGATATACTCATACTGCCCGAAATCATGAGGACAATAGATCCCGCATTGCAGCCTGCGGCGTTCCTCCTTGGCCGTGAACCGTTTTACAAAAACGTAATTCTTGTTTTTCTGAATGAGTCCCCGCTTTCTGTCCAGGATCCAGTCATAGCCTTTCCCGGAAGGGAGATGATTTACTTTACCGTCCCGAATATGCTGGCTGTAAAAAAGGGGAATGGTATGCTCGCCGGGGGCGGTTCTCAGTTCATCCGCCTGTCTGAAATCCACTACAATGCCGGTTTTCATTCGGAGGCCGGAATCCGGCATGGTTGAACTGAAGGCGCTGATTTTCCGAATCACCTCCATTTCCGCTTGGCTGGTGGGAAGACAGACATAAAGCTCGTTCCCGGAGACTACGGCATGGTACGGAACCTCCAGACTTGAAATATTGCTGAAATCATTGCCGGAACCGCCAGAGGTAATAATAGCGCTTTCCGGACAGCGGGCTTCTTTTGCGACCATGATGATCATGGTTTCCTGAAGCACCTGTTCAGCATCGAATACCTTGCTCCTGCTGACAAACAAATGAATGCGTCTTAATTTGCCTTCTGAAAGGAGATATTTCCGGAAAGCCCGGAAGTATGCTCCGGATGTCCAGCTCCGAGGGATGATGTAAACCATTTCCGAGCCCTGGCGGAGATTAAACAGAGACATGGATGCGAACAGGAAGTAGAGGTTCGGAGCTCCGTGAACAACATCAGCCATAGCCAGAGAGCGGGGATCGTCCTTGCCGATCTTTAAATAAGGGGGATTGGCAATAATGAAATCAAATTTCCGGGATGTGTCAGCAAGGCTGCTGAACTCCCAGTCCTGAGACAGAATATAGTCCTCCGCTTTCAGTTCATATTCCAGCCTGCCTTCTGATTCCCGCTTCAGGTATTCCAAATTGTCTTTCAGCAAAGGCAGGATATCAGGATCTGTTTCGTAGCAGGTCAGTGAAATGCGGATACCGGTTTTTTCAGAAAAGAGTCTTTCAATGAGAGCGGCGGAAAGTATTCCGGAGCCGGCCCCGGGATCCAGCAGGGATACGCTGTCTCCGCAGCCTGACAAATCAAACATGCCGGACATGAACTTTGCTGTTTCCGCTGACGTGAAGAACTGTCCTTTTTTCTTGCGGACAGCTTTGGGAAAACCGGCAAGAAAATCATTGGTCCGTTCAATAATATGCTCAAGCATCAAAAGTTCCCTCATTGTTGTTCTGCATTTTCTCAATCACGTCATGATGCTTTTTTTGTTGCGGAACTGCAGTCAAGTCCGATAAGCAAAACTTCTTTCTCGTCTCAGTCTTTATGGTATTTTGCGGCATCCGGAGATCTTATGGCCTGAAAAGAGCTCTTCGGAACGTGCAACACCAGGCATGGAACTAAACCGGCAATGTTTCCTGAATTTGAAGGGATCCTCCGGAAATGCGATCCTGGTTTTTTCCATGATCTTCTTTGCTTTTCCGGAGGATCCTTTTCAAGGAACCGTCTTGTGTCCTTCAGGCATTCGTCCCGGAGAAACCGGCGCATGCTGATCCCGTCCGGAAGCCCCTGTCAGCGCAGAAGCCCATAGCTCCGAAGGCCGGCTTTGTTTTTGCGGTACAGGTAGATTAGACGCCCTTGGCTTTTCTGTAGGCAATAATGTCGCTGATGCTGACCACGGTCATGCCGTGATTCAGAGCAAAGGCCACCACCTGAGGCAGCCGGGACATGGTGCCGTCGTCATTGGTAAGCTCGCAGAGCACGCCGGCGGGAGTGAGGCCGGCCAGCCGGGCCAGATCCACCGAGGCCTCGGTATGGCCGTCTCTTTCCAGCACGCCGCCTTCCCGGGCGGCCAGGGGGAACACATGTCCCGGATGGTTCAGATCCGAGGGCACGGCATTGGGATTGGCGGCGGCCTTGATGGTAGTCAGGCGGTCATGGGCGCTGACGCCGGTAGTGACGCCCTTGGAGGCTTCAATGGTAATGGTAAAGGCGGTGCCGTAGGAGCTGGTGTTGTTCTTCACCATCTGGGGCAGCTCCAGCCGTTCCAACCGGCTTCCGGGCATGCAGACGCAGATAATTCCGGAACAGTAGCGGATCATCATGGCCACCTGAGCTTCGGTGATAGTTTCCGCCGGGAAGATAATATCGCCTTCGTTTTCCCGGTCTTCGTTATCTACCACCAAGGCTCCCTTGCCGGCCCTGAAGGCCTCCAGAGCCAGTTCCACGCGTTTCAGAGGATCGCTGTCAAAAATGTCCAGCATATTGATTTGACTCACAGTATATCTCCATATCATACGTAAGTCAGGGCAGGTTTAAACTTGAGGAGTTGATTGTGAACTTCTCTTTCATCCGGACTCTTACCGTCGGCCTGGTAATTGCAACCAGTCATGCTTGCGCTCGTGGGCTGTACCACCGGTGGGGAATTTCACCCCGCCCTGAGAATGTGTCATGCGCAGGAAGAAATTGTTCGAAAAGGCAGCTTTCCTCCGTGCGGTGTTCATTATACTTTGAGAGCGGCATTTTACAAGTCAGGGGCCGCTCAGGAATGATGTCTGTCAGAAAATCCGCCGGAGCCTGTCCTGGCTTTTTGCGGGTCTCCTTCCTGAAAAGATCTTTTCGGAAACCGTCTCTCCCGGCATTCCTTCCCCGGAGAACCCGCTCCGGATCAGACTCCCCGGGCGCAGGGCTCCCAGATATACTTATGGAGCTGCAGCTGCACTCTGATTCGGGAAACGTCTGTAGTACGGCTCCAGGAGAGCATTCTTTCCACGATTTCCCGGGGATCGGTTTTCCCGAAAACCGGTGACAGGTAGACGAGACAGCGGGGGCGGTAGCCCTGCAGGATGCTGGAGATCTTCTCAAAATCCGAGCTCTCCCCGATAACGAATTTCAGGGCATCTCCCGGACGGAGCATGCTGATGTTCGGGAGATACATGCGGCTTTCTTCTCCGGAGCAGGGCAGCTTGTAATCGCAGCAGAAAATAATTTTTCTTTCCGGATCCAGCTCCATGAAGGGGGAGAGATCAATGGAGCCGTTGGTTTCGATGTTAAGATTGTAGCCGGCCCGGAGAATTTCGGTGATCAGAAGCCCCACATCTTTGGCAAACAAAGGCTCCCCTCCGGTGAGGGTGACGTTTCTGATGCCGGGGAAGCGCCTGAGCTCCGCCAGAATGTCCCGGATCTGGAGAAACATGCCCTGTTCCATGCTGCGGGCATACTGGGTGTCGCAGTAGGCGCAGCGGAGATTGCAGCCGGAAAGCCGCAGAAATATGGCGGCCTCGCCGGTGAGGGGCCCCTCGCCGTTAATGGAGATGAAAATTTCGTTTACCCTGAAGGCGGGACCGCCGGTGGTGAAGGCATCCTCCTTGCGGAACGACTGATTAATCGCGCTCGTAGACGGCAACATTGTCCGGACTCTCCTGCACCTCCACCCGATAGCACTTTTCACCCAGGGTTTCGCAAACCCAGAGGGCGATGTTTTCAGCGGTGGGATTTCTGTCAATAACCTCGTTGAGCACTTTATGATCCAAAGCGCCCGCTACCTTTTCCTTAATAACTGAAAAGTCCATGACCATGCCGTTTTTGTCCAAATCCGGGCTTTTCAGGTAAACGTCAATGATCCAGTTATGTCCGTGCATGCCCGAGCATTTGCTGTTATAGTCCAGCTTCAGAAAATGCGCGGCGCTGATAATGATTCTTTTTTTGATTTTAAACATGCTCGCTAAATCCTTTCCGGCGCTTCCAGGGGATCCCGCGCCCCGTTCCTTTGAAACGCCTCTTGTCTGTCAATGCAGGTGCCGCACCGGCCGCAGGGCCTTTCGCCGCCCTCGTAGCAGCTCCAGGTAAGCTCGTAGGGAACCCCGAGCTCAAGCCCGGTTTTTACGATATCCGCCTTGTTCATGTCCATAAACGGCGTCCGGAGCCGGATCTCCCGTCCGGTGCCCTCGAAAATGGCGGTATTCATGGCCGCCGCAAATTCCGGGGTGCAGTCCGGGTAGGCCCGGCCCGCGGCATCATCCCGGTGGGCGCCGTACCAGACCTCGCTGGCTCCCAGCCCCTGAGCGCAGGCTGCCGCGGCAGACAGCATCAGGCCGTTCCGGAAGGGAACGTAGGTGGACACGGTGCCGGAGCCCCCCAGATCCTTAAGCTGTTCGGCGTAGCTTTTATGAACAATTTCCTCTTGGGAATGCTGCATAAGAGAGCACTGGCAGTCGGCAAAGACCTGAGAGAGATCCAGAAGCTTATAGGTTACGCCGTAATGGCGGGAGATCTCCTCCGCGGATTTCAGTTCCCGCTGATGCTTCTGGCCGTACTGAATATTGAGAGCCAGCACATTCTCCGCGCCGTGCTCCTTTACCGCCAGGGCCAGACAGGTAGAGCTGTCCAGACCGCCGCTTAATAACACTGCCACTTTCATAAAGCCACCTCCGTGTGCGCATTCTATCACACTATCTTGCAATCACGGTATTTATGGGCTATGGCGATATTTGCGAGATCCCTTTTTCAGGCCCTTGGAGACTCGGGAATCCGGCAGATAAGGTATTTTTTCGGGAGGTTGCGCGGGCGCTGCCGTATGCGGCTTTGTTGCGGAAAAGAACGAGGCGGGGAGACCCGCCTCGCAATTACAGAGTGGCTTCATAAGTCAGTTTTCAGTCTGACTGCAGCATCAGTCGCTTTCGTTCCCGAAAAGCTCTCTTTCATCCTGCGGTGTCAGTCCGCCGGCATCATTGTCCTCGGTTTCCTCAGGATCAATCTTGCCGGAAGGAGCTTCATCCTGTTCCTCGGCCACACGATAGGGGATCTCCAGTCCGTCGTAGAGGCTCTGAATAACGAGGTTCTTTTCCTTCC
>NZ_JBGVBR010000198.1:0-4699 GCF_045225735.1 Succinimonas sp.
ATGCCCCAGAATGGAACAAAAAAACTCCAGACTGCCTGCTTTGCCGCCTACTTTGCTATAAAGAAGCTTTCGCCGCCGGCCTTCAGGGTGATCTGCTTCACTCCTTTCGGATACTCATGATACTCCTGCTTTTTGCCGTCCCGGGATACGATAAGAAGATCAAATTTGTCGGAAACTGCATCCGCGCTGAGGGTGCAGGACTGTTTAGGACCTAAGTGCTTTCCCTTTATCAGGTTATTTCCCCAGTCAGCGCTGTCCGGAGCAGCCGTATAGATCCCGGTGATGTCATAATCAGTGCTGTTAGCCAGAATAAAAGCTCCGGCGTTTCCTGCCAGACCAAAAACTCCTGCCGCAAGCAGCATCGCAAAATATCTCATTCTCATAAACCTTTCGCAGTTCTTCGGGAGCGGGGAAAAGGATGCTTGCCCCCTTATGACCCTGCCGCGTATGATACCAAGTTAATCAGGATCTGTCCTGCATTCAGGGAAAAATCCCATCTGGCACTGGGGAGCGCTTCAGATCCGTTTTTCTGGCCTGTCTGCCAAAACTTCTCCCCTCATCCCTGATTGCAGCCAGTTCAGAGCTGGCTGCGTCCGGAATGATGATTTCATGAGACGTTTTTGCATTACGACAGACGATTCCAGAATAATTGACGATTTCCCTTTACCGAAAGCTATTTCCCGAAAACCATTCTCAGGTTTAGAATGCGACTGTTTTCCTGGCAGATTTTGAAGCTTTTGGGGAGTGCTTTCCTTCATGATTTTATTCCGTGGCAGCAATACGGCGGTAAAAAAGCCCGAACTTCACTTATCCAGAAGTTCTTTGGATTTCGGGGCGGGATTTTATACCACGACTGACAAACTTCAGGCTGAAAAATGGGCGCATCGCACCACAAGAATCCGCCAGGAAGGTCAGCCGTGCCTTTCGGTATTTGAAACGGATGACCGCTACCCCTGATATGCGGGGCTTAACCGGTTCATCACTGCTTCTCGCAGAGGGCAAAAGCCGGTGCCATTTTATTCTGCTCCTCCCGATTAAGGCCGCAGGCGGCAGCGCTGTTTCGCCATTGCTTCCTGACAGTCGTGAGGATTTTTTTAGCCCGGATCTCGGCATCTTCCGGAGTCAGTCCGAAGGAAGAAGCCACATCAAGAGCCAGATCCAAGTCAATTCGGGGATCCTCCGGAGCAACATTAAGGGACAGCAATTTACCGTAGGGAATCGGATTGACATCATACATTGGCGAGAGCCGCCAGCCATTTTCCGTCAGAAGAAAACCGTGGTTACGGAGATGATCGTCGGTGTTGGAAACCGCCATGCTGAATACGATCCTTTGCCAGAGTTCCGCCAGATCTTCCCGGGGAGAGGCTCCGGCCATGGTGATGAAATCCGCGATATCAAGGTAGCTGCTCCCGGATGCTCCGTCCGTCTGGCCCAGCAAAAACATGGCAGATGAAAAATGAATCCTTCGCCTGCCCTCTCGGTCAAAACGTTTCACCAAATAGGTTGCCCCCGCAGCGGAAAAACAGGTCAGCTTGGATTCCGGCACGTTGAGCCCGCATATCTTTGCCATCTCATGAACTGCCTGTTCCCAGGCTCCGGTATTATGCTCATCATGTCTGGAAGGAAACTTGGCAATCCACAGAGTCCCGTCTGGAGCGCGGACTGTCGCCTTGGGACGGGCTCCGCCCAATGATGATCCCGGGGCTATAAGCAGCCGGAGCCATTTGTCGCTTAAGGAGTCTTCATCCTGTTCAAAAGCAAGAGAAGCGGCCTCAAGTTCTCGCAAGGCAACCCACGGCGGCGCTGCCATGTCACTGTCGCAAGACAAAAACGGGCCGCCCTCCTGAAGCGAAAAACGCAAGGCCCCCATCCTGCCTTCATCATGTACACCCAATAAATAATCAATTTCTGACAATTTATTTGGCTTTCGATCTTCATGGGCTGCCAGAATTGCCTCCCGGCGCTGCATCAGCATCCGGCCCCAGCGATCAGGGCAGGAATCCTCGAAAATTCCGAACAGCGATTTGCCATTTGGCACATATTGCCGCCCTCGGTAAAGCCCGAGATCCGGATCCAGAAAGTATTGACCAATATGGGTCTTAAGCCAGCTGGTGTCGTACTCAAAAGAACAGCTTTCCTTTCCTCGTCGGGTGTCAGCAAAAAGACAGCCCATCAAAGAAGGCTGATCAGATGACCAGCACTCGTAGGTGTATATTGTTTTTAGTGTCATCAGTTATCATCCCTTTTTCTTTGACGAGGTGCTCGCTTCCTTTGCGGCAAATCCAAATCCTGGAGTTCGCGTCCCAGTTCATCATCCTTCGCAATGAGAAGAAGATCCTGTTCCAGCCCTCCCAGAGCATGCAGCAGGGCGGCATAAGCTCCCATGGCAACGGAAGCGCTGCCTTTTTCAATGGCAGTAACCGTTTGTCTGGACACTCCCGCCCTCTCTGCCACCAGTTCCGCCGGAAGATGGCGGCGCAGTCTGGCAAGGCGGATTTGCTCTCCCATTTGACTTAACAGTTTCTGCATTTTCGGCAGAACAATAACGGCCCGGCGTCCCATACTTCACCTCGCATCCAAGATAATGCTTAAAATTACATACAAAACATGTCTATTTGTCAATATTTTTGATCGTTATCAGCAAGATCAGATGCTCTGAAGATGAACGGCTGAGACACCAATTCACGCTTCAAAAATCACCTCTTATCCATGATTATGCTTGAAATTACATACAAAACTTTTCTGTTTGTTCATATTTTTGATCGTTGCCCTTGAGATAGCAGTGAAATGAGAGCAGCTTCTGAAGGTAAACGATCAAAAGACTTTGTATTTATGCCTCAAAGCCTTGCATTGTCTGGTCTGGGGACAAAAAAAGTTAAGTTTTCCGGAAGTACGCTGATCTTCTCATATACTAAGTATCAGTTTATGCATCTCAGGCAGCGCAATAACGGCACGGCATCCCATACATCATCTCGTATTCATGATAATGCTTAAAAATACATGCAAAACATCTCTGTTTGTCTATATTTTTGATCGTTATCAGCAAAATAACAAGAGTGAGAAGACTGTGAAATGACAACAATATGGCAGCGTGATGAGATTATCTGAAAATGAATGATTAAAGCGCCCATGAATTCAGCCGTTGCAGCATTCCGCTGAAAAGTCAGAGAACGCAATAATTTAGATTGTCCGGAACCGGCGCTTGTTCTTTGCCCTGATGCAACGACATCTGGCTCTGCGCCGCGTTTTCTGTCACCATCGCTTCTTTTGCCCCAGACTCTCCAGCATGGCGGCAATGGCGTGACTGCTGTTGGGATAAGGTTCATATCTTTTGAGGCGGCGGAGACGCTCCATAACCCCGCCCATATTACGGAGATCCCGAACATCAATGCCGGTGCCGCAGCCTCTTCTCTCAATCTCCCGAATGGTCAAGGTATCCTCTGCCACATCCGGGCGGTTAAGAGCGGCAAAGGGGACGCCGGCCAGCATAATTTCAGAAACCGTGGACCAGCCGGCCTTGGCAATGCAGTAATCCGCCGCCGCCACATAATCCTGGGTATTGGGAACGTCAGAGGGCAGAGCTGTCACGTTATTTCCCCGGAGATTTACTGAAAACGTGGTTACAAAGTCATAGGGGAGATCCCCGACGTCAATGGCTTCCTGAATACCGTCATTGCTCATGCCGACTGAGATAAAAACCAGAGGGCGGGAATGGCGGGATCTTATTTCCTTTACCCTGGCCCGGTTAATGGCCCGGGCGGCAAAGCCGATGTCCGAACCTTCTCCCAGAACCATCCTGCAGGGCTCCGAGGCCAGATCATAGTAAAAAGCATAATCCCGGGAGCGGAAGGCCTTCCGGTATTCCTCCAGAAGCTCCTCCGGCAGAAAGGCTTCATATTGTTCTATCCAGGTGAAATTGGTAAGAATGCAGGAGGGAATGCCCTTCCTTTTTGCGGCCAGAAGAGCCCAGGGCGCAATGTCAACCGCATAAAGATCCGCATCCGGGCTTCCGGCAATCAAACTGTCCCATTCCGCCAGATGACTGCGTACCGCCCTTTCGGTGGCAGCCGCATCAACCTCCAGGGTGCCCGGCTTAAGGATAAGGCCGGCATCGGTGTGACATGCCATGATAGCAGCCCGGCCCTCAAGGTACGCCGCCGCCACCGCGCCGTGCTGTTTCCCGGTAATGACGGAAACCCGATGCCCGCGGTTAAGAAGCTCCCTTGCGATCTCCAGATTTCTCGTGAGATGTCCGTAACCATGATCCGATATGAAAAAAGCAATATCCATTAAACTGCTCCGTCTCTGCTGCTGTCCCTGATTGCATTTTGGGAATCTGCCGCCGCAACTATAACCGGACTCTGATGCCATGACAAATGAAATCCTCCGAAGCCCGGAGAGCATTTTTCCTGCCCCCTTAATCTCCGGACTGCTTCGCAGCTTAGCGGCCGCCATCAAGAGAGCAGCATCTTGTCAGAAACCTGCTTTCCCATGATAATGTGCCCCTGACGGAAACATATTCAGACCCCGCTTATGAAGCGGCTGCGGCGGCCCTAAGGAATCACGGAATCCCAGGAGAAAACTATGACAGATAACGCATCCCGCATCGGTGATGACAGCACCGCCGGAACAGAAGCCTTCAGCGCCCTTTCCGATGCCGAGCTGGAAGCTCTGGCCCCAGAGGGACTCCGTCTCACCG
>NZ_JBGVBR010000199.1:0-3726 GCF_045225735.1 Succinimonas sp.
TTTCCTTAACTCTTAAGTCCTATTGTCTCAGATGCTGCCCCATGACTTATTTCCGGCCATAACCGGAAATAAGGAGGGGCAGCCGGAGCATGCCCGGCCTCCCCTAAAAGCCCGCAAAGGCCATTTCGGGCTCCCTTTTGGAAAACAGGTCCTGAAGATATAAGGGGGTCTCCCCCCAGCCACCGTAAGCTATTTTCCCGGAGACCTCGGCAGCCTTCCGGGAAAACTGCTCGGCAATCTTCCAGCCGGCAGCCTCGGTCAGCATGAGAGAGAGTCCCCCGCTGATGGCAGCTCCGGCCAGGGGAAGGGTTTTTGAAAACTCCCGGGTGAGATACTTGATGGGATGCTTGAGAAGCTGCTCTTTCACCGCGGCGATGGCCATGCCTTGGGCAGCATCCTCGGTGACCGTGGTGTCCAGATGAAAGACCTGGGCCAGGTTCATTACCATGATCACCATAACGGCCGCATCCACCGCAAAGCCGGTCATGGGCACCGGAATAAGAGTGGATGACGCCGAGGCAGCTGCGGCAGCGTGAATGATTTTGTGGCAGGCGGATTTTTGCTGGCTGTTCATGGTCTCATCTCCTCTGGTTTGGTCATCTCTTAATTCCTATTGTCGCAGATCCTGTTCCGGCCATTTTTTCCGGTCATGGCCGAAATAAGCCCTCTTCTCTTCAGCCGTAAGCTATCTCACCGGAGACTCCGGCGGCAGTCCTGGAAAACTGCTCGGCAATCTTCCAGCCAGCTGCCTCGGTCAGGGCCAGAGAGAGTCCCCCGCTTATGGCCGTGCCGGCCATGGGAAGAGTTTTGGAAAACTCCCGGGTGAGATACTTGATGGGATGCTTAAGAAGCTGCTTTTTCACCGCGGCGATGGCCATGCCCCTGGCGAGATCCTCGTTCACCGTGGTGTCCAGATGAAAGACCCGGGACAGGTTCATTACCATGGCCACCATAACGGCCGCATCCACCGCAAATCCGGTCAGGGGCACCGGAATAAGAGTGGAGGACGCCGAGGCAGCTGCGGCAGTATGGATGATTACGCGGCATTCGGATTTTTGCTGGCTGTTCATAGTCTCATCTCCTCTGGTTTGGTTAGCTCTCAATTCCTATTTTCGCAGATCCTGTTCCGGCCTTTTTTTCCGGTCATGGCCGAAAATCTGCCGCTGTATCTTTGGTTCAAATCCTCCTTGCTAACCAGCCCCGTTACTCGCTTTAAGACTTTTCAGGAGTCTGAGCCGTCAGGAGGGGTTTTCCAGAATGGATGTTCCAAAAACAGGCCAGCGATGATGCGAAAAGAACGCTGTTTTACTCGAAAAACTTTCCAAAATTCGTACTAAAACCATCCCTTCAGAAAATCCCAAAATTCTTTGTCACATATGCTCCGGCGGGGATAATTTTATGTTATTCTTTCCCGAAACAGTGCTTAATAATTTAGTAATGTTTATACTAAAGAGATTTCTGGCAGCCTTGGAGGATTCAGATATGCCGATTTACCGAAATATTGTCGTTGCGATTCCCCCAGAAGGCTATATCGGGAAAAAGGATCAGAGTGTTTTTGTCAAAGACCGGAACGAGTACGATCCCGCGGTGAAATATAATCGGGTAAGTCATGTGATTATCGGGAAAGCCATTGATAAAACAAGGATGCACCCCAACCATAATTTCCGCATGAGATATCCTGAAGCCTTTCAGGAGGCGGCGGGAGAACCGCAGCTGAAATCAGTGAAGAGGATGGGGATGTATGCCGTTGTCCTGGCCCTTCTGGAAAAGAACTCTCTGTACCGGTGCCTTTATGAAGCCATGGGAATTGCCTCGGCAAATCTGATCCTTGATTTTTGCATGTACGCCATCCTTCATCATTCAGCGGCTTCTGATCGCTTCAGATATGCCATGTCCGAACAAATGCTGTTCTCCTGCGATCTCAAATCCGGCAGGGATTTATCTTTGTTTTTCGATCAGGATGAGAATATTGCAGGGCTGGAAAGATTCAAGTCAGCATGGGCCGGCGTTTGCAAAAAACGCGGGGTAAGGGATGTCTGGCTGGTCATAGACCGTTTAGATAATGACGGCGCCGGAGATGCCGCTCAGGAACAGGAACGAGCCCAATCACCAAAGGGAGTTCGCGAAAAGGAAGTCCCGGCAGTGAATTATCTTTATGCTGTTGACGTAAGTGACGGAACCCCGGTAAGCTGTGCCGTTTTCCGGGGGAACCGGGGCAATAACCGCATTCACGGCAATGCTGTCATGAAGATGATGGGATGGCTGAAAGCCTATGAAATGAATGTCACCGGGGTGGTGGTTAATCAGGACTTTGCAGCCAGGGATTTTCTTGAGATGCTTGACAGCAATGAACTCCCGTATGTTGCCCTGCTCAGGGAGGATGCCAGCGCTCATAAGGCCATGCTTGCCGAGTATGCCGCAAAAATCGGCAGGCAGTTCAAATACATGCTGGATCGATATGACAACAATGGCAATACAGATAGAGTCAGCATCCTCGGCAGCAATGACCATGTTTGCTACGGAATAACAGCGGAGGATAAGGTTAAGCTGTTTCCGCGGCATAACTATAAGGCCTGTGTTTCCCTGATTTTTGACGGCCGGAACGGCGAAGAACGGCAGGAGAGCTGGTTTAAAAAGATCTCTGATGCGACGGCGGAGCTGCAGCGCGAACTGAATTCAGAAAACGCGGCTGAAGTTCCTGGAGAATTTAAAGAATACCTGGAAATCCGGCAAAAGGACGGGAAGAAAACAGTCCTGATAAATATGGAAAAAGCGCAGCTCCGCGGCGACGAGCAGGGTTTCAGCACACTTGCCTCTTCCGCAAAGATGAGCGCCGGAAAAGCCCATGAAATTTACACCATGGGACAATCCGCCGGAACTGATTTTGCGATAGTTAAAGCTCAGCTTGGTTCCGGCATAACCACGGGAGAGCTCAGCGAAACAGAGATCATAACCAGGATTTCCATTGGATTCATCGCCTCGATTATCCGAAATGAGCTTATGAAAACGGCAAAAAGAACCGGGCTTCCTGCCCATGGAATAGCCAGAGAGCTCAACGGCATTACCATGGGACTCAATCAAAACGACCGGTACTTTGTTTCTCATACCGAAAGCGAGAAACAAAAAAAGTTCCTTAAGGAATGCAGTGTGGTTCCCGCCGATCTGGATCGCCTGGCCGAGGCTGAAAACAAGAGGATATCCAGTGAAAATCCGGATCCCGTCCGCAAATTCCCCCAGGCTGATGCAGCAATGAGAAAAAAATCCTCAAGCGGTGAAGGTACTAAATAAGATGCTGAAAAAACAGGCCTGACAAGCCGGAACGGGTTTTAAGAATTGCCTTTATGCTCAACGTTTTTCCGGGGGATCTCGTTTAAGATATGCGGACTGGCTGTTAATCCATTCCCGGGCGGACTTTGCGGCGGAAGGGGCGGAAACTCTCAATCCGGGAAGAGGAAAGCCAGCTGATATGAAGGAGAACGGTATGAACATTCCCGAGCATTCCCGCTGTCCCCGCTGTTCCGGCAATATGGTCTTCGGAATTGCAGAGCAGGCTCTCGTCTGCGAAAGCTGCGATACTGCGATCTCCATTCCGGAGTACGATGATATTGTTTTGGAAAAGGCGAAGCATAACGTCAATCTCACCGAAGCCGCTGACCGGATTATGGAGCAGCGGGAAAAGAAAGAGTCCTTCAGGCGCTCCTACTCATGCCGTTCCTGCGGAGGCCT
>NZ_JBGVBR010000200.1:0-4667 GCF_045225735.1 Succinimonas sp.
AAGTACAGGGAGAACGGGAAAGCACGCGGGAAAGCGAAGCGGTTCGGAAAAGGACTCGAAGCACCAGGAGTTCTCCGGAAGCTATCCTGACCGCTTACCGGAAATATCAGTCAAATGGCAGAGCAGCAATCAAATGGCAGAACATGGGAGGCCGGCATGAAATCACGCAAATTGTTAAGTTCAGTTTTGGCGGCAGCGTTACTTTGGGGAGGAGTTGGCAGTATGGCTATGGCGCAGGACGTTCAGGTATCAGTTATCGCAGAGGCTTCGCAGATGAAGCAGTCATCAATTGCGGCATTGCAGGATGATACCCGGGTTTTTAAGATCAATAAGAACATCCAGGTTCTGAAGGTGGTGTTCTCCAACCATTACGGCTTCGATGTTGCCGGGCATCTGTATCTTCCGGCAAACTTTGACAGCGCTAAGAAATACAGCGCGGTGGTGGTATCCGGTCCCTTCGGAGCCGTCAAGGAACAGGCTTCCGGCCTTTACGCCCAGGAACTGGCCTCCCGGGGCTTTGTGACGGTGGCCTTCGATCAGTCCATGACCGGACAGTCCGGCGGGGCCAGACGCGATATGGCTTCTCCTGATATTTTTACCGAGGACTTCAGCGCCGCGGTGGATTTTGTCAGCAACCTTAAGTTCGTGGATCCGGAAAAAATCGGCGCTATAGGTATTTGCGGCCTTTCGGGAATGGCCATCACCGCGGCCTCCAACGATGTCAGGATCAAGGCCGTAGTGACCTCTGCCATGTACGACATGTCTGAAAGCATCAGCGATCATTACAAGGGCGAGTATTACACCGATGAACAGCGTCTCATTGTGAAGAAGCATCTTGCGGCCATGCGGGATGCGGAGGCCAAGCACGGCGGACTTATCAGAGGAGCTCATGAGATTGCCGTTGATGCAGAAGGGAAAGCGCAGACTTTTGCAACCATGTTCCCGGACAAGCTGCCGGTAGACGCCAATCCGGTAATTAAGGATTTCTACGGCTACTATGTAGGCCGGGCCTATCATCCGAGAGCCATCAATTCCAACACCTCCGCATGGGACTCCACGGCTCCTTACGGCTTCTTTAACTTCAGGCTCATGGATAACATAAAGGAACTTTCGCCCCGGCCCGTGATGCTGATTACCGGAGATAAGGCCCATTCCAGATATTTTTCCGAAGATGTGTATCAGAAGGCCGCCGAACCCAAAAAGCTCATCGTGGTAAAGGGAGCTACCCATGTGGATCTGTATGACCAGATGGACAAGATTCCCTTCGATGAGATTGATGGCTTCTTCAGAGCTAACCTGAAGTAGCAGGCTGCCGGAAGGGCACTGAGCGAGAGGCTGCTGGGAAGATAGTATGAAAAAGGGATGATAAAGGGGCGATGAAAAAAGGCGATGAGAAAAGGGGATCGATGATGAGCGGAAAACGGTGAGAAAGCAGTGATGAGAAAGGAACCGCGCTCAAATTCATTTCCCGGTATTTATTCGCCATCCCGATACTGTCCGATCTCCGCAAAGCGTTAATCAGCGGAAACAAAAAAGCTCATGTCAGATTCGGCATGGGCTTTTTATATGACGACTGGAGGAGAGCATCCTCCGGAGCCGGCATATCTCTATGCCTTACCCCGGCTATTCATTGACCTTGTTCTTTTCGATCCTTCCGGTGTATTCAATCTGGAAGATGTTCATGACCCGGGGATCCGGGCAGCAGAAGGTTACGGCGTTTTTCGGAAGGCCTTCGCGGGTAAACGTCTGGCCGTCCTTAAGCTTTGAGATGTACATGTTGGCAACCGTCAGCATCCAGGGACACAGCCTGCCGGCATCTTTGGCATAGTCGTAAACATCGCCCACGCGGTGCCCGTAATCGCAGCCTCGTTTGCCTCTCCTTTCGACGACGCTGATTTTGATGTGCTCATTGTTTTCTGCCATGGTCTTTTTCTCCGTTTGGGCACTGCTGTAAGCAAGGTTATCATGCGGATGGATGACTCATTGTAACAGGTAAATTCCGTGATGGATATTCAGTCCCGTTTTACTGTCCATCCTTTTCCATGGCAAAGTCATTTCCTGCTTCGGGCAGAGATGAAGATCTTTTTTTCGGGATGGCTCTTTTTGGAAAAATGTTCCGGGACAATTGGTTGGGGAACTTTAAAAACGGGAAAATTTCGCAAAAAATCCGCCCGGATTCTCAAAAGATGTCAATTAACCGCTGATAACGCCGTCTGTATTTGACTAAACATGGGGCGGCTTATACAATGAGTACCGTTTCAGGAAGCCTGAAATGCGTTTCAGCTTTTATTTCCAAGGGCTTAATCCACAGAATGGACAACGCTTCAGGTCTCAGTACAAAGGACAAACCGGTTTTACGCGGTAGAACCGCCAGATAATAGATTTTTGATATCATGACTAACAAAATTTACGACACCAGAATCAAGGAAATTACAGATCTTCTTCCTCCAGTAGCTCTTATTGAGAAGTATCCCTGCACCGAGAAGTCTGCCAATACCGTTCTGAAAGCCAGAGCTGCAATTCATGACATTATGACAGGGAAGGATGACCGTCTGGTGGTTATTACCGGTCCCTGCTCCATTCATGATACCAAGGCAGCCCTTGAATATGCCGAGAGACTCTGCCCGCTCCGCGAGAGATACAAGGACTCTCTGGAGATCATCATGCGGGTTTATTTCGAGAAGCCTCGTACCACTGTAGGCTGGAAGGGCCTTATTAACGATCCTTACATGGATAACAGCTTCGACATCAACATGGGCCTTCGGATCGGCAGAAAGCTTCTTCTGGACATCAACGAGATGGGCATGCCCTGCGCTACCGAGTATCTTGATGTGCTGACCCCGCAGTATCTTGACGAACTGATTTCCTGGATTGCCATCGGCGCCCGCACCACCGAATCTCAGGTGCACCGCGAGCTGGCTTCCGGCGTTTCCGCTCCGGTAGGCTTCAAGAACGGCACCGACGGCACCGTGAAGGTAGCCATTGACGCTCTTAAGTCTGCAGCGGCTCAGCATACCTTCCTGTCCGTTACCAAGTTCGGCCACAGCGCCATTGTTAAGACTCTCGGCAACGATGACTGCCATATCATTCTCCGCGGCGGCAGCAGAGGCCCGAACTACGACGCTGCCAACGTGCAGAGCGCCGTTGACGGACTTGCCAAGGCCGGACTTCCTGCCAAGGTCATGGTTGACTTCAGCCATGCCAACAGCCACAAGGAATTCAAGCGGCAGATGGATGTGTGCGCTGATGTCTGCTGTCAGCTGGCTGCAGGTCAGCAGGGCATCTTCGGCGTGATGATTGAGAGTCATCTGGTTGAAGGCCGGCAGGATCTTAAGGAAGGCTGTTCCGATCAGCTGGTTTACGGCCAGAGCATTACCGACGCCTGCATCGGCTGGGAAGACACCACAGCCGCTCTTGAAAAGCTGGCCATGGCTGTTCAGGCCCGCCGTGCCGCTGCCAAGTAAAATCGGTATCCCGAAAGGGGAGTCCCCCGGGCTCCCCGCTATTCAGAAGTTCATGTGAAACCTTTACAGGTTAAGGAGAGTAAAATGGCTCGTTATTCACTTGATAAAAACAAGATTAAGATTCTTCTTCTGGAGGGAGTTTCCGAAAGCGCTCTGGAAGTGTTCAAAAAAGCCGGCTATACCAATGTGGAGTACCTGAAGGGGGCTCTGGGGCATGACGAGCTTATAGAAAAAATCAAAGACGTGCATTTTATCGGCATTCGTTCCCGGACTCATCTTACCGAGGATGTTTTTGAGGCTGCCCATAAGCTCTGCGCCGTTGGCTGCTTCTGCATCGGCACCAATCAGGTGGATCTGGATGCGGCCCGCGCTCATGGCATTCCGGTATTTAACGCTCCGTTCTCCAATACCCGTTCCGTAGCCGAAATGGTTACCGGCGAGTACCTGACTCTGATGCGCACCATTCCGGAAAAGAACGCCATCCTGCACCGGGGCGGCTGGGACAAGAGCGCCAAGGGTTCCTATGAGGTTCGGGGCAAGACTCTGGGCATTATCGGCTACGGCCACATCGGCACTCAGGTGGGCATTATTGCCGAGGCTCTGGGACTCAAGGTGGAATTCTACGACATCGAGAACAAGCTGGACTTCGGTAATGTGCGTCAGGTTGAGACTCTGGACGAGCTTTATGCTCATGCCGATATCATCACCCTCCATGTGCCGGACAATCCTACCACCAGAAAGATGATCAACGCCGAATCCTTCAGCAAGATGAAGGACGGAGTAATCTTCATCAATGCCGCCAGAGGTTCCGTGGTTGACATTGACGCTCTGGTTGATGCTCTCAAGAGCGGCAAGGTAGGCGGTGCCGCTGTGGACGTATATCCTACCGAACCCGCCAAGAACGGCGATCCGTTTGAATCTCCGCTGACTCAGTTTGACAATGTCATCCTGACTCCGCACATCGGCGGTTCCACCAAGGAAGCTCAGACCAACATCGGCATTGAAGTGGCTACCAAGCTGGCTACCTATTCCGATAACGGCTCCACCCTCTCCGCAGTGAACTTCCCTGAGGTTTCTCTGCCGGTTCAGGGCAATGTCAGCCGCCTGCTCCACGTGCACAAGAACGTTCCGGGCATCCTGAAGCAGCTTAACCAGATCATGGCCGAGCGGAATATCGGCGTTGCTTCCCAGTACCTGCAGACT
>NZ_JBGVBR010000201.1:0-12962 GCF_045225735.1 Succinimonas sp.
TGGTGAGAAGATCAATAAAAGACTTCTGGAGCTTAGTATCATTCCGGTAATCCCGGTAAATCAGATCCCACTCGTCCATAATCAGGATAAATCTTTCTTTGGTATATTCGCATACTGCCTGTAACGCCGCGGTCAGGTTTTTTTTACCGACTTTTCTGCTTTTGCCAATCACTCTGGCATAGTCTTCGTTTTCTTTCAGATCCTCGATGATCGTGTATTTAAAATAATCAACAAAGGTAGTAACCCCCTTAACCTGCAGATCCTCATCTTCTGTGTATGCAATATAGTCGTCCCTGATGGTATTCATGTCTAGGTAAATCACATCGTACTTGTTCAGGTGTTTTCCGTAACTCTCCTTGTAATCCTCATTTGTTATTTTGAGTCCGTCAAAAATATGCTGCCCGGAATAGGCCTTTGAGTAATAGGCGAGGAGCATATGCGCTGTTACGGTTTTGCCAAATCTGCGGGGGCGTGTTACAGCAAACAGACGTTTGTTCTTATTGATATTTTCAGACATTTCTGCGATAAAATCAGTCTTATCTACAAAAACATCATTATCCTTAAATGCAACCAGATCAACAAAAGAATTGCTGCTGACAGGATTCAGAGTATCGCCCATGACTTAACCTCCGGGAACTTTATGATGCCGTCATTCTAACACGGCACAGATTTTTTATCCGTGATACGGGTTTGAACTTAACTGGCAAACATCTGTCGTTGCTCACGGCGTTTTTACCGGCCGTCCTCCGGCTCCTTCTGACTCTGTCCTGACTCTTCGGCGGCTGCCGCCCCGGGATCCCAGCCGCCCCCGAGACTCCGGTATAAATCGGTGAGACTGCGGTGATAATCAAGCTTCGCCGCGAGGAGCTCATTTTTGAGGCTGATTTCATTAAGCCGGGCATCAATAACCCGGTCATAATCCGAGGCATCCAGTTCAAACATCTTTTTTGTGGTAACGCAGAGATGCCTGGCCTCTTTAAGAGCCTTTAAAAGCGCGGTCTCCCGGTCGCTGTAGCCCCTGGCGAGACTGTAGCTGTTATCAACCTCCGCAAGGCTCTCCAGAAGCTTCTTGTCATATTCAATGAGAGCTGTTTTGAGCTTGGCGTCCGCAAGGTCAATATTCGCCCTTATTCTGCCTCCGGTGAAGATCGGCACCGAGAGATCAAGGCCGAGGAGCCCCGCCCAGGTTTTTACATTGTCAAAATCATTGCTGATATGAATAGTGCCGGAGTCCCAGATGAAGGACAGGCTGAGCCGGGGGTAGAGATCGGCGGTAGCCGAGGCCACCTGAGCGGCCAGAGCCTTGATTTCATTGCTTTTAGCCAGAAGATCCGGACGATTCTGGAGGAGATCGGCGGGATAAACGCCCTGAGGAGGAGCCGGAGCCCTGTCCGCAGTCTTAAGCTCCCGGGGAAAGTTGTCAGTAAAATCCTGCGGCGTCTTGCCAGTCAGCACGGCCAGCGCTCTTACGTAATTTTTTCTTTTGGCCTCCAGAAGCTGCAAAAAGGCCTCCTTCTTGGTGATCTCGTTGGTTATATGCTCGAGATCGTATGAGGTGGCCTGACCGGCATCAAAGCGGCCTTTAACATAACGCTTCATCTCGCTCAGGCTGGCAATGGACTCCCGGAGGAGCTCCAGCTCCTCCCCGGCCGCCACCGTCTCAAAATATGTCCGGGCCACGCTGGCGGCAACGGCGATTCTGGCAGCGTTGGCCATATCTCTGGCGCTTAAGGCCCGGTAGGCGTACATGTCAGATTCGCTCTTTTTCTTTCCAAAAAGATCGATTTCCCAGGAGGCGGAGAGGGAGCCGGTGATGGAGCGGGGATTCCCGCGGATCTTTTTCCCGAACATGGGGGACGGGGAGGTGGCGGACATTTTTCCGGCATTGCCCCCAAGAGCAAACTCCGCTGCCGGGTTCAAATCAGCATCGGCCATGGCCGCCATGGCATCTGCCTCCCGGATCCTGCTCCGGGCGATATTAAGATCGGGATTGGCCTCAAGAGCGGCGGCTACTAGTCTGTTAAGCTCCGGATCCTCCCACCGGGTCCACCAGCTTCTGATATCGGTATTAGCGCCGCTGTTGTCCGTCCCGCTGTCAGCCGCCGCGCTTTGGCCCTCGCTGTAGGCTTCCGGAAGCGTAACCGAGGAGCTGATATCGCTTGAGGTCACCACCGAGCAGCCTGATATCAGGGCCAGAGCGCCAAAAAGCAAGGCTCCCAGCGGCCGCTGCAGCCTGTTGAGCTCAGGCATTTTTGGCGTTATTTCCATCCTATGCATTCCTTGCATTTCCTGCATTTCTTGCGTTCTCATAAAACCTCCTATCCCTGTCTGGAAAGCATGGCGCGGAATTTCATCAGGGCTACCACAATAAACACGCTGCCGGCGCCGATGATGCGCATAAGTTCGGGGCCGATGGTCTCAATATCCGCATTCCGGAAAATAACCTGGTGAGTGAAAATGGAATACTGCACCGTGGGGGAAATGGTCAAAGCCTGCTGGAGCCCCTCCGGCATGTTGTCCAGCGGGGTCATGGCTCCGGAAAGGAGATACAGCACCATGTACACCGGAATGCACAAAAGCCCGAACTGCGGCATGTGGGGGGCAAAGGTGGCCAGCATGATCCCGAGAGCCGCGAAGCTGAAAATATAGCAGGCCGTGCCCAGTGAAAACAGCAGCACGGATCCCTGAATGGGCACCCCCAGAGCGCCGTTCACCACCAGAAACAGAGAGCCTAGGGTGAACACCAGAATCACCAGCACATTGGCGATAATTTTGGAGAAGGCGATCTCCGAAGAGGTAACCGGCATTACCAGAAGATGCTCAATGGTGCCCCGCTCCCGCTCTCTTATGACGGCCGCTCCCGCCAGAATCAGGGTGAGCAGGCTTAAATTGCCGATAATCTGGGTAACTCCCATATGCCAGATGCTGGAGGCATTGGGATTGAATCTGTTTCTGATGACCACATTAATGCCGCCGGAGGAGGCTTCCCGGGGATCCGCTCCGGCTCTGAGGAAACGCGTAATCTCCTCGTCAATGATATGGCTGAGATACCCGGTGCCGGCGCTGGCATGGGTCATTGCGGTGGCATCCACGGTAAGTCCGATGCTGGGCTGCTTGCCCTGGAGGAGATCCCGTTCAAAATCCGGCGGAAAATCAATGATAAAAACGTACCTGGCCAAATCAAGAGCCCGGTCCACATCGGCATCCCCGATATATTCAGGAGCCTTGAACCTAGGCGGCAAAATAGCCTGAACAATGCTGCCGGTAAGAGCGCTTCTGTCGTGATCCACCACCGCCACCGCGGCATTTCGCACATCCGTGGCCGCGCCGGTGGCGGAGGTATAAACGGCGCCGGTGAAGAAATAGACCATGAGGGCGATTAACACCACATCTCCCAGCACGCTTCTGATTTCCTTGCGGATCAGCACTCGCAGGTTTTTTAAATTCATGCTATTTCTCCTGTTTTCTCAAGAGCAGCGTTGCCAGAGTGAGGTAGGAGACAATCAGTAACACCAGAGCGCCGTAGGCATGGAGGAAGCTTCCGAAGCCGAGGCCCTTGGTAAACGTGCCCAGACTGATAAGCTGAAACCAGCAGCCCGGGAAGGTTTTGCTGATGATCTGCTGCGAGAGCTCCAGAGACGAGGCCGGAAACATGAACCCGGAAAAGTTAATGCTGGGCACAATGGAAAGCACCGCGGTGCCGAATACCGCCGCGATCTGAGAACGAACAAAGCAGGAAACCAGAAGCCCGAAGGAAGAGGAGGCGGTAATGGCCAGAAAGGCCCCGAGACACAGAGCGGCGAAGGATCCTCTTACGGGAACGTCCAGGAAAAACACCGCAAGAGCGCACAGCTGGAGAAAGCAGGCAAAGGCCACGATGATATAGGGGATCTGTTTCCCGATAAGATACTGGTAGACCCGGGCCGGAGAGGTATAGAGATTGGAAATGGTGCCGAGCTCCTTTTCTCTTACCACCCCGAGAGCCGTCATCATGCCCGGAAAGAGCACCAGCGCCACCATGATAAGTCCGGGAGTAATGACATACACGCTTTCAAAGGCTTCGTTATACCTCATCCGGGTCTCTATCCCATAGCCGGGAACCAGTTCCCCGGGGCGGGAACTCCTGTCAGCCTCGTGCTTAAGATACTGTCCGGTGATCCCGGTGGCGTAGGTTACGATGTTGTTGCTGATGGACGGGAAAACCGCATCGATATGAAACTGGGCTTCAGGTTTCCGCCCCTTCAGAAGATCGCTTCCGAAGCCCGGGGGGATCTCCACCACCAGCCGGACGTTCTGCTCCCGGAGCAAGGTCTCGGGATCCTGATTAGCCCCTGCGGGAATTTCCTTTTGGATAAGATAAGGGGATCCCGCAAATTCGGAGATAAAGCGGCGGCTTTCCGGAGAATTATCCTGATCCGCCGCCATAAAGGGCAAAGGAGCCAGATCAAAGGAAATGCCGTGCACGGCAGTCACCACCAAAACCACCGCCCCGAAAAGCGCAAAGAAAATCCGGATGGGATCCCTTAGGAGCTCCCGCATTTCCCGGAGGGCGAAGGTGTAAATGATAAAAAAGCTGTAGAAAAAGCCCCCCGGCACGAAATCCTTCTTCTTTTTTTCCTTCTTATCATCCTTTACCGCTGACATCTCCTGAGCGGAAATGCGATCCCCGTCGGTCATCTGATCCTCAAGATAGCCAATAAAGGCCTTCTCCAGGGTATCCTGCTTCCGGGAGCGCTTAAGCTCTTCCGGAGAACCCACCGCCAGCACCCGGCCCCGGTGCATGAGAGAAATGCGATCGCAGCGGGCCGCTTCGTTCATAAAATGGGTGGAAACGAAGATGGTAACCCGTTCTTCCCGGCTTAATTTGATTAGGTAATCCCAAAACATGTCCCGGGCCGCGGGATCCACGCCGCTGGTGGGTTCGTCCAGAATAAGAATTTCCGGCCTATGGAGACAGGCGGCGGCGAGCTGCAGGCGCTGCCGCACCCCCAGGGACAGCACGCTGGGGAACTCCCGGGCCACTCCGGTAAGTTCGAAGCGCTCCATGGTCTCTCTGATAATTCTGCTCTGCTGATCATTGGGGATGCGGTAGAGCTGGGCATGCAGTCTCAGATTGGCCCTGACCGAAAGCTCCTCGTAAAGCGAAAATGCCTGAGACATGTAGCCTACTCTCATCCGGGCCGCAATATCCCGGCTGTCTATCGGACGCCCCATAATGGCCGCCGTTCCCGAGGAAGGCTCCAGAAGTCCGGTGAGCATTTTCATGGTGGTGGATTTCCCGCAGCCGTTGGATCCCAGAAACCCGAAGATCTCCCCCCGGGAAATGCGGAAGCTCACATGATCCACGGCGGTGAAGTTCCCGAACACCTTGGTAAGCTCATTGGCCTCGATGACCGGGGGCTCCCCCTCCTCCGGCGCAAAGGGCGGAATCACAAAGCCCCCGGCCTTGCCCCTTTTGTGTTCCGGAAGGGCCTTAAGATAAGCCTCCTCGAGATCCCGGCTCTTCCCGGCGGCAATGAGATCTTTCGTGGAACTATGGGCCAGAATGCAGCCGTCATCCATGATCACGGTGTTTTCAAAACCCTCGGCCTCGTCAATATAGGCGGTGGAGACCATGAGAGTCATGTCGGGATCCTCATTCCGCATAACCGCCAAAAGATCCCAGAACTGGCGCCGGGACAGGGGATCCACACCGGTGGTGGGCTCGTCCAGGATCAGAAGATCCGGGCTGTGCACGAGAGCGCAGCACAGACTGAGCTTCTGCTTCATGCCTCCGGACAGCTTGCCGGCAGCCCGGCCGGCAAAGGGAGACAGGGAGGTAGCGGCCAGAAGGAGCTTCATGCGCTTCTCCCGCTGCCGGCGGTCAAGGCCGAACAGTCTGGCATGGAACTCCAGATTCTCCAGAACGGTGAGGGTGGGGTAAAGATTTTTGCCCAGCCCCTGAGGCATGATGGCCACAGCATGGGAAAGCTGATAGCGGGAGAATTCTTTGGAAATATCCCGGCCCAGAGTAAGAATGGAACCGGTCTGGAGGATCTTGATGCCGGCAATAAGGGAGAGCAGCGTGGATTTTCCGGTGCCGTCCGCTCCCACAATGCCGGTGGAGGAGCCGCGTCTTATCTGGAGGTTCACGCCTTTAAGGGCCTCCAGCTTGCCGTAGCTGTGGGTAACGGAGCTTACCTCTACCGCAAATTCAGACATGCTGCCCCCTGAGACTATCTTGAGCCTTCAGGCTTTGCCGGAAGCCTTACGGCGAGCCTCGCGGGCCAGGCGGCGTTTCTGTCATATTTCACATAGCCCAGAGCCGGCATCCCGCCGTTAAAGGCGCCCCGGTATTCCCGGAGCACGTCGGCATCCACCCTGAGGGTAACCTTGAACATGAGCCGGGCCCGCTCCTCCGCCGTCTCCACAAATTTGGGGGTAAACTGGGCATCCTGCGCAATGAAGCTGATCTTTGCCGGAATAACGGCATCCATGCCCTCGATGACAATGCGGGCTTCATCTCCGATCCGGAGATTCGCAGTCCTCCGGGACGGCACAAAGAGATCCAGAGTGAAATCCAGAGGATCCAGAAGAGCCGCCACCCGCCCTCCGGCTCCGATAACGTTCCCCGGATCTGCCAGGGTGTATTCCACATAGCCGTCCAAGGGAGCGGTGATCACCATGTCGGCTTCCGCATCCAGGGCAATATCCAGACCGGCGGCGGCCTGCTCCGCCTGATAAGAGGTTCTTTTAAGATTCCATTCGGCCTCAGCTCTGCTGCTTTTGGCGGTTTCCAGACTGGCGTTAAGCTGCGTGAGATGGCTTATGCGGCGCTCGAGCTCGGTCTGGCCGATAAGCTTCTCGTTTCGGAGCTTGCGGGCGTTTTCGAGCTCTATTTTGGCGAGGCGAATGCGATCCTCCAGGGATTTGATTTCGGAATCGATGGTTACGAGATGCTCCGAAACCGCCTTCACTCCCGATTCGGCGGCCGAGAGAGCGGATCGGGCCTCCTTTACCTGTCCCTTCGCTCTGGTATCCTTAAGGCGGGCAATGACCTGTCCCTTTACTACGCTGTCCCCTTCCTTTACCAGATACTCCTCCACCCGGCCCGCATACAGCGAAGCCACGTCAATGCGCTTAAGCTCCGTGCGGCCGTTGGATCCGTAGATTCCCTCCGGGATCTCGACAAGGCTTTTCTGATGATGGGTGTACAGAAAATAACCGCCGGCTGCCGCCAATATGGTGAAAAGAACCAAAGATAGACGCATAACAAAATCCTCAGGAGTCTCCGGACTTAAGCATTTCCGTCTTGATGTTTGTTTACCTGTAAACAATTTCATTCTATTTGATGATTGTTTACCTGTCAACAATCATCGCTGTCCGGAGCAGTAAATTTGCAAATTTACAGCCGAAGTTATAAACTTTACATTATTGTTTACCGGTAAATAAAAAGGCAGAGGTACCGTATGTCTCAGTTAACAGAACCAGTGCTCAGTCTTATCGTTCAAATCATCACCAAAATCTGCGCCATCCATAACAATATCGATCAGGAGATAAACCGGATTCTGGAAACAACAAACGGGGCAAAATACAACCTGACCATTCATGAACGGCTTACTCTGCGTTATATCGGCGAACAAAAAATTACCAATGCCACCACCATTGCCTCAAATACTGGCATCACCAGAGGCGGCATCTCAAAAATCTGCGGGAGGCTCATTAAAAAGGAGCTTATCACCGCAAACCGCATGGAAGGAAACCGGAAGGAGATCTTTTACCGGCTTACCTCCTCCGGCGATCATATCTATCAGGCCATGGCGCAGCAGATCCGAGATGCCGAGGGGCAATGCCGGGAGCTTATCGAAAGCTACAGCGCGGAAGAGCAGGTTCTTCTGGCGGACTTTCTCAGAAAAATCGAAGAAATCATCCCGTAATCCGCCTGAAATCAGATCCTTGCCAGCTCCGCTGATAATGCCGAAATGTCAGATGTCTGAGATGCGGGCCAGGGGCCGGAATATTCTCCGCCCTGCTCTGTCTCAGCCTGAACACTCCGCCCTTCCTGTCAGCCGGAATTCCTTTTAAACTTGTAAACAGCAGGAGCGGAGTTTGGAATTCCCTGCTCAGCGGAAGCGCCTCTGCTCCGAAAATGTGGCAGAATTTTCGGCGAAGGAGTCATTTCCGGCAAAAGATTCCGGCCTTAAAAAGGACTGAAATAATCATTTTTGCGAGGGACTTATGAGATATCGGCGGTTTGTGATATTTTGCAGCCTGATGCTCCTCCTGATTTTCTGCGGGACAGCAATTACAGTAACCCATCAGGCAAAAGCTTCCGGAAGCACCTCCCAAGAAGTCGCTCTTCCGGCAGGTATCAGCCCGGTTAATGAAGCGGCCGGGAATGGTCTCAGCCAAAAGGAGATAATGACAATGGAAATGCGGATCGGCAAAACAGCGGTTTCAGCGGCATGGGAGCAAAATGAGGCGGTTTCGGCGCTGATGAAGCTGGCGGCAAAATCTCCCCTTACGATAAAAATGTCCATGTACGGCGGCTTTGAGCAGGTGGGATCCATTGGTCACAGCCTCCCGAGAAACGACCGCCGAATGACTGCTCAGGCAGGGGATATCATGCTGTATTCCGGTAATCAGCTGGTGGTGTTTTACGGCAGCAATTCCTGGGCATATACAAAGCTGGGCCGGATCACCGGGCAGTCACAGGAACTCTTAAAGGAGCTTTTGAGTAACGGGGATGTCACCGTCACCCTGTCTGCCGGCAAGAAGGAGAGCGGTAAGGGTGCCTTTGATTTCTCCAAAAAGACCGTGCTTCTGAACAGCGGCTATGAAATGCCCGTCATCGGCCTGGGAACATGGGCGCTCACTGATAACACAGCGGAAGAAGCCGTTTATCAGGCGCTCAAATCCGGCATGCGCCTTATCGACACGGCAAGATACTACGGTAATGAAGTCGGCGTCGGACGCGGCCTTGCGCGGGCGATTTCCGAAGGCCTGGTAACCCGGGAGGAGGTCTTTATCACCGGCAAAATCTACGGCGGCAACTATGAACGCGCCGGCAGGATCATCAATGATGAGATCAGGGATCTTAATGTGGATTATATTGACCTTCTGCTTATCCATCAGCCCGGCTCAGATGATGCAGGCGTCTATAAGGCCATGGAGGAAGCGGTAAACGATCACCGGATTCGCTCCCTCGGCATTTCCAATTACTACTCCAAAGAAGCGGTGGACAAGGTTCTGTCATTTGCGACCATTAAGCCTGCGGTAATTCAGAATGAAAACCATCTTTATTACCAGAACACGGAGCTTCAGCAATATGTCAGACAGTACGGCATCGTGATCGAATCCTGGTATCCTTTCGGGGGGCGAGGCCATACTGCCGAGAGCTTCAGCAATGATATCATCGCGGAGCTGGCCGGCAAATACGGAAAAACCCCGGCGCAGATCATTCTCCGCTGGCACCTGCAGGCAGGTTTCATCGCCATCCCGGGGTCGTCTGATCCTGACCATATTGCGGAAAACTATGACATCTTCGGCTTTGAGCTGACTCCCGAAGATATGGAAAGGATAAGACGGCTGGATCGGCACCAGCGATACGAAAACTGGTAATCTGCTGTTTGCCTGCGGCAGTTCTCCCGCCCTCTCCTGCCCGGTAGCTGCCGGCCGGATGCCTTCGCGTTCAAAACCGCAAGGCCATTACGCTGTAGCTTTAACGAAAAAGGCGCCGGCAAAGCCCGGATCTGTAACATCGGCATCAGCGCTGATTTCCTCCTGAATGAAAAGCGCATCTGATACATCCTCTCCGTAATGCCGGCGCTGTTATTACTTGGCATTTACCTTGCGCACTATGTATGAATTCCAATTAGCGTACTCTGCGCATAGCGGGAAAATCTGCTAAATTGTACTATGCGTATAATGGAACATGGCTGACAGACAATGGCATGGTTAATGGCAGACGGAGCTCGACAGGGGATTCATGGAAATTAAGAGAAAGATTTACCAGCGGCTTCTGAGCTGGAAAACCGAAACGAAGGGAACCAGGGCTCTCCTGATCGAAGGGGCGCATCGCGTCGGAAAATCCGCCCTCGCTCTGAAATTCGCCCGGGAGCAATACAAGTCATATATTCTGGTGGATTTCAGCCAGGCGCCGAAAAACATCAGAGATAACTTTGAGAATCTGCATCAGCTCGATGTCTTTTTTCAGAACTTGGCGCTTGAGTATGGCGTACGCCTTTATCAGCGGGAGTCTCTCATCATTTTTGACGAGATCCAGAAGTTTCCCAGAGCCCGGGAAGCAATTAAGTACCTGGTGTCAGACGGCCGGTATGATTATATCGAGACCGGTTCGCTTATTTCCATAAGGGAAAACGTGGAGGATATCACCATCCCCTCTGAAGAACGCAAAATCAAAATGTATCCTGCCGATTTTGAGGAGTTTCTCTGGGCGATGGGAGAAGAATTATTATCAGAACACATTCGCGCCTGCTACAAAGACGGAAAGGCTCTGGAACAGAAAACTCATGCCAAAGCGATGCGCTATTTCCGGGAGTACCTGCTGGTAGGGGGCATGCCGCAAAGCATTGTGGCCTATATCAAAGGCAATCGCGATTTTTATGCCAGCGATATTGAAAAAAGGGACATTCTGGATCTCTACCGTGATGATATCCGAAAAGCTGCCAGAAGATACAGCTCCAAGGTTTCCGCCCTGTTTGAAAATCTTCCGGGGTATTTGTCGACACATGAAAAAAGGATTGTGCTCAGCAAAATAGACGAAGACGGCCTCTACTCGAAATACGACGAACCTCTGTTCTGGCTAGATGATTCCATGATCTGCAACCTGTGCTATAAATGCAATGACCCCAATGTCGGTTTTGCTCTCAGCAAAAACGATGCCGCAGTGAAATGCTATCTTGGCGATACCGGACTTTTGGCAAGTCTTGCCTTCAGCGAGAATGAGATCTCAGACCAGCAGTTATATAAGGCCATTATGGGAGGTCGCCTGTCACTAAACGAAGGCATGCTGTATGAAAATATGATCGCGCAGATGATTGCCGCCACGGGAAGGAAACTCTATTTCTACACCAGATACAGCCCGGAAAAGCACCGCAACGATATCGAAATTGATTTCCTGCTTTCCAATAACAGCAAAACCAGCTTCAAAATTTATCCCATCGAAGTCAAATCCTCCCGGAACTATACAGCAACATCCCTGCATGAGTTCAGGAACATTTTTTCCAAACGCATTGAACAGTCCTATATCATTCATCCCAAAAGCTATATGGAGGAAGGAGGCATTATCAAGGCGCCGCCTTACATGTTTTTCTTCATGTTCTCTTAACGAAGTTTAATCCGGACGGAACACCTGCGCCATGAGGCGGAATCTCCTTGAAGCCTGAGGTTATGCCGGTGCGGAATTCTGCTGGATCCGCGCTGTACATGATCGGTATCTTAGCCGGTAACTTGATCGGTGACTTAGTCGGGCACTGCCGATCAAGTTATTTTTTAGCCTGTGTTTCTGATTCCAGTTTACTGCTTTTCAGGTTCATTCCCTTTTTTTTTGCCATGCATTCCCTTAAATTTCACCTCAAAATAAGGGAAAGCCGCCAGAATTAAGGGAATGAAACAACATCTTCCTCTTGCTCTTAAGGCCCCTTAACAATCAGTGACAAGCCCTTGCGTCAGCGGCGCTCTTCCGGTTTGAACTGCTGCAGCTCAATCAGCCTGAAAAACTGCAACAGCCTGTTGCAGTTTTTCAGGAGGGCAGGGAATACATTCCGGAAACAGAGCTCAGGCCTTGTTCTCGGCCATTATTCTAAGCTTATGCTCAGATTGACCACGCAGTGCAGGGCCAATTTCTCTATCAGTAATCCCTCTGAGCCGCAGTCCCCCTTCTGAAAAGCGCCGCAATCCAAAGCTTCAGGTTTCAGAGGAAGATCTGCAAATTGACGCCCAAGCCGGGTTTGCCAATTGGGAACGCCATTGAATCAAGGCCGATGACATTGCGGAGATCAGCGGGGAGCGGAAAGAGTTTTCCGGCTTATAACCTACCCTGTCCCGTAAGAATCGTCTCATGATGAGCTTTTTCCTCTTCTTCTTTCTGATTCATCCGGTGTTCCTTGGTTTTCTCATTTCCCCAAAGGTCAGTGAACAAACCGGTCATTTCCTTGCTTGAGGTGTTATCGCAGCGGCGGATCTCCGCCCAGGAGCACAGCTCCGCAAAGTTGTCATCATAGACGGTTTCCGTAGCCGGGCCTATGGAGCCATCCCTCTTTTCGTAAAGAAGACGTCCGGTTTTTATGAGATCATCAGGATAGTCATTCCCCATCTCCGGGGTATTCAGGCGATTGAACACCGCGGCATCGATCTCATAGTAAGAAGCATCACCGCGCCATGAAACTCTGGCAGTGTAAATGCCTTTTTCTTCGTCATAACAGGCCTTCCAGCCTAATCCCTTCTTGAATTGCATGCCTGCCCTCTTATTCGCTCAAATACAGGAGATCTTATTTATCGTCGTCTGCTGAAAGCTCTGTCGTATTTCATGAGCCGCGATGAAGTCAGAGTTCGCCAGGAATGCTCCGTTCAGATGCCGGTCAATGTTCAGGAACTGTGCAATAACAGCGGCGAGCGTGCTGTACTAATGTCAAAGTAGCACACACTTATAAATCTCATGTCTTCATCACCATAGTATCCCATAAAAGTTGCTATTTGTAGCGAAACCCTTTAACATCTGAAAAGAAAGTATTGTGAATCGCAGATATCCGACACATTATAACCATAAATTATACACATATGTTTTTAAAGCTCAAAGATGCCGGATATGAATTTTGAACAAAGGATTCGTTATGTCAGAAAGTGAAGTTAAATTGTTAAACTCCCCTTATGGTGAAGTTGCTTATGAATCGTTTCGCAAGCTCAAAAGAGCTTTTGCCGATAAAAGCGCAATGATTAAGTCACTGGATGATAATGGAATG